>NZ_AQOK01000316.1:0-8430 GCF_000364645.1 Xanthomonas sp. SHU 308
CGGCAGGTCGCCGCCGGCGCTGGCCAGCCACACCTGCGCGCCGCGGCCGCGGAACTCCTCGGCCAGCCGCCGGGTGCCCTCGCCGGCTTCGTCCGGCTGGTCGAACGCCAGCACCGGGAAACCCGGGCCGACCAGGGCCATCGGCCCGTGCTTCACTTCCGCCGAGCTGTAGGCCTCGGCGTGCAGGCCGCAGGTCTCCTTGAACTTCAGCGCCGCTTCCTGCGCCGCCGCCAGGCCCAGGCCGCGGTCGAGCACGAACAGGTTGTGCGCCTCGACCAGGCCGTCGGTCAGCGAGCGCCAGTCGGCCTGCCAGGCCGCACGCAGCGCCTGCGGCAATTCCTGCAGTGCGCCCAGCAGCGCCGGGTCGTTCTTCCAGTGCGCGCCGAGCTGCAGGATCGCCGCCAGCGAGGCCAGGTAGCTCTTGGTCGCGGCCACGCTCTTCTCCGGGCCGGCGCCGAGCGGGATCACCGTGTCGGCCAACTGCGCCAGCGGCGAATCCTCGACGTTGACCAGGGCCACCACGCGCGCGCCGGCGTCCTTGGCCGCCTGCGCATTGCGCAGCAGGTCCGGGCTCTTGCCCGACTGCGAGATCACCAGGTACAGCGCCCCGCGCAACTGCAGCGGCGCTTCGTACACCGAGCCCACCGACGGCGAGGCCGAGGCGGTGACCACGCCGAGCTGGGTCTCGAACAGGTACTTGGCGTAGGTGGCGGCGTGGTCGGAGCTGCCGCGCGCGCAGGTCACCACGAACGGCGGCGGCGCGGCGCGCAACGACGCGGCGAGCGCGCTCACGGTGGCGTGGTTGCGTTCGAACTGCGCGGCGACGACCGCGGCGGCTTCCGCGGCTTCGCGGAACATCAGGGTTTCGGTTTCGGAGGGCAGCGCCATGGGCAGGGTCACGTGGGGTCTGGGGAGGAGGAACGGCGGGAATGCGGCTGCATGGGCGCGGTCGAGCCGCGCACCACCAGTTGCGGCACGAAGCCCTGGTTGTGCACCGGCGCCGGATGGTCTTCGTAGGCATCGCTACGCAGCTGGCTGATCAGCAGCCGCGCGGCGTGGCGGGCGATGTCTTCGGTGGCCTGCTTGGCGGTGGTCAGCGGCGGCCACGACTGGCGCGAGAACGGGCTGTCCTCGAAGCCGGCGATGGACAGGTCGTAGGGCACGTTCATGCCCGCCGACTTGGCCGCGGCCAGCACGCCGGCGGCGATCTCGTCGTTGGAGCCGAAGATCGCGGTCGGCGGCTCGCGCAGCGCCAGCAGACGGCGGGCGCCGCGGAAGCCGTCGTCGAAGGTGTAGTCGCCGGGGATCACCAGATGCTTGTCCAGGGTGATGCCGTAGTCCTTCAGCGCCGCCTCGTAGCCGGCGTGGCGCTCGCCGCTGGAGCGATGCGAGGTGCCGCCCCACAGGAAGCCGATGCGCTGGTGGCCGAGCTGGATCAGGTGCTCGGTGATCTCGTAGGCGGCGTCGCGGTCGTCGACGTAGACGCACGGGCCATCCTGCGGATCCTCGGTGGCGGCGATGATGCGCACGGTCTTGATCCCGCGCGCGGCCAGCGCCGCGACCAGGTCGGCACGCTCGGACATCGGCGCGGTCAGCACCAGCCCGGCCAGGCGCGAGCGCTGGGTCCACTCGGCCAGTTCCTCGGCGAGCATCGGCGCGGTGGAATCGCAGGGGTGGATCTGCAGGCCGAAGCCGGTCTCGCGGCAGGCGGCGAGCACGCCGTTCTGCACGCCGATGATGTGGTACGGGTTGGGGTTGTCGTACACCAGCCCGATCACGAACGGGGTGCCGCTGCGCAGGTTGCGCGCCGACGGATCCGGCTCGTAGTCGAGTTCGGCGATGGCGTGCAGCACGCGCGAGCGCGTGGCCTGCATCACCGAAGGTTCGTTGTTGATGACCCGCGAAACGGTCTTCAGCGACACCCGCGCCCGTTCGGCGACGTCTTTGATGGTGGGTCTGCGCATTGGATAGGTTTGCCGAGTTGGAGAAAAGCGCGTCAGCTCACCGCGCGCCCTGGCCGACGCGGTGACCGCGCAGCGCGAAGAACAGGATGTACAGGTAACAGGCGATCATCAGGCCGGCGAAGACCACCTGGAAATCGAAGGACTCCTTCAGATGGGCGAACAGCTGCGGCACCGCGGCGCCGCCCACGATGCCCATGATCAACAGCGCTGCGCCCTTTTCGGTGAACTTGCCCAGCCCCTTGATGGCCAGCGGGAAGATGGCCGGCCACATGATGGCGTTGGCGAATCCGAGCGCCGCCACGAACGCCACCGAGACATAGCCGCCGGTCACCATCGCGCACAGCGAAAACACGATGCCGAGGCAGGCCGAAATGGACAGGTACTTTTCCTGGGAGATGTACTTCGGGATCAGCACCAGGCCGAGCAGGTAGCCGGCCAGCATGCAGGCCAGGGTGCCGATGGTGAAATATTTCGCGTAGTCGAGCGAGAGGCCGAGGCTGTTGCCGTAGATGCCGATCGCATCGCCGGCCATCACCTCGGCGCCGACGTACACGAAGATGCACAACGCGCCCAGCCACACGTGCGGAAACGCGAAGATGCTGTCGCGGCTGCGCTCGTCGGAGGCCGACGCGTTCGCCGTCTCGGGGCTGATCTCGGGCAAGGGCGAAAACAGGATGGCGACGGAAAGCACAGCCAGGATGCCGGCGATCGCCATGTAAGGGCCGTGGATGCGGCCAGCGAACTCCTGCAACAGCAGTTCCTTCTGCGCCGGCAGCACCTGTTCGATCTGCGTCGAAAAATCCTCCATGCCGTGCAGGACCACCTTCGCCAGTCCATAGGTGGCCAGCGCGCCCGCCACCTTGTTGCAGATGCCCATCAGCGCGATACGGCGCGCTGCGCCGTCGATCGGCCCGAGAATGCTGATGTACGGATTGACCGCGGTCTGCAGCAAGGCCAGGCCACCGCCGATGATGAAGATGCCGCTCACCGCGCCCACGTAGGAACGGGCATTGGTGAACTGGCCGAAGATCGCGGCGCCGATCGCCATGATCAGCAGGCTCAGCGCCAGGCCCTTCTTCATCCCGGTCAGCTTCAGGATGAGCGAAGAAGGCAATGCCAGGCAGAAGTAGGAAATGTAGAACGCACTCGGGATGAGAAACGCGAAGGTGTCGCTGACATTGAAGGCGACCTTGGCGAACAGGATCAACGGCCCGTTGATCCAGGTAAAGAAGCCCATGATGAAGAACAACAGGCCGACGATGGCGATGGAAGCGTAGGGACTGGCGGGCCGTGCGGTGGTCATGGGCGGCGTGCTCCGGGAGGGCGCGGGGATCGGCGGTCAGCGTCGCAGTTCGGCGACGAAGTCGTAGTAGTCGTTGTGGCAATAGGTGTCGGTCAGTTCGATCGCGCTGCCGTCGCGGGTGTAGCCGACCCGCACCACGTGCAGGATCGCCTCGCCTTCCTTCATGCCGAGATGGCCGGCCAGCCGCGCCGGCAGGTTGATGGCGCGGAAGTATTGCAGCGCCCGCACCACCGGGGTGCCGCGCTCGTCCAGGTAGCTGTAGAGCGAATCGGCAATGGCGTGCGGATCGGGCACCACGTGCTGCGGCAGCACCGCCTTCTCGTAGGCCATCACCCGGCCGTCGGCGCTGCGCAGGCGGGTCAGCGCCGCGACGACCGTGTCCGGGGACAGGCCAAGACGCAGGATCTCCTCGCCATGCGCCGGGCGCGTGCGCCGCTCCAGCCAGCGCGTGCCCGGCTCCAGGCCCTTCATGCGCAGGGTTTCGCTGAAGCTGGCCAGGCCGCTGAGCTGGTGCTGGATGTGCGAGGTGACGAAAGTGCCGGCGCCCTGCCGGCGCGACACCAGGCCTTGTTCGACCAGCGCATCCACGGCCTGACGCAGCGTGACCCGCGACACCTGCAGGTATTCGCACAGCTGCCGTTCGGCCGGCAGCGCCTCGCCCGGCTTCCACTGCCCGCCCTTGATCGCCTCCACCAGCTTGCTGGCCAGTTGCAGGTACAGCGGAGTCGGCGCATCCGGGTCCACGGCCAGCGCATGCAGGCGTGGATCGGCCTGCGGCTTGGGCTTGGTCATGGCGAGCTCTCCAGTTCGCATGGATTCATTATGTCCAATATAGTACCAATCGGCGGGTCGTGCACGTCGCGCCACAGCACGCGGCGCAGGCCCAAATCGACAGCGCTGCCCGCCCACGGCAACAGCGCAGTGGCGTGTCACCCCGAAATTCGCGGCGGCGAGTCGCCCAAGCCCCCTGGCCTCGGGCCGCGCCCTGCGCGCAGCGAGCGGCCGATTCCCGCCAGCGCTGGCGCCCATGTCCAGACGGCGGTCATGGCCGATGCCGATGGATCATGTGCCGGTATCCGCCCTTCGACAAGCTTGGGTGCACCGCCGCAAACCGCATCGTTGTCACCGGCGGGCACGAATTTGTCTACAAGCCACAAGACCAATCGCGGCGATGCCTGGCAGAGGTCTGAACCACCGCCCCCTGCGACAGCCCGGATCGCGGCAAATCCCGGGAAATCGGCCCAAGTCATCGACGTGAAGGCCGGTACGCGACCCAACAGGCCGCGGCGCAATTCCAGACACCACGGCCCGGTTTTGCCCCGCCACCGGACCACCCCGCCGCGGCATCGCGTTGACATCGTTGTCACCGGATCGTAAAGGTTCTGCACGCTTCGCAACGAATTCGGCACAAACACGGCGTCCGTGGACCCAGGGGAATCGGCATCGGTCCGCGCCGCCAGGTAGCACGCAACTCCGTCCCGCACCGTCGGCCACGCCGACGGTGCCCATCCATGAATGATGAGGAGAGACATCATGCGTCACCGCCCGTCCGTCCTGTCGGCCGCCATCGCCGCCAGCGTCCTCGCCTTCGCCGCGCAGGCGCAGCAGGCCGATTCCGCCGCCACCGACCTGGACGCGGTCCAGGTGGTCGGCATTCGCGCCAGCCTGGAGAAGTCGCTGGACACCAAGCGCAACAACGTCACCGTGTCCGAGGCGATCACCGCCGAGGACATCGGCAAGTTCCCCAGCACCAACGTCGCCGAGGCGTTCGCGCAGATCCCCGGCGTCACCATCGACCGCCGCTTCGGCCAGGGTGAGCGGGTCAGCATCGACGGCACCGATCCCAGCCTCAACCTGTCGTTCCTGGACGGCCACCCGGTGGCGCAGGCGATCTGGCTGTACGGCGAGCAGCCCAACCGCGGCTTCGACTACACCCTGCTGTCGCCGCAGATCCTGGGCCGCGCGGAGATCGTCAAATCCACCGAGGCGCGGCTGACCGAAGGCAGCCTCGGCGGCACCGTGTTGATGCATACCCGCCAGCCGCTGGACCTGAAGGCCAACGAGATCGCCGGCTCGGTCGGCTACAGCTACAGCCAGCAGGCCAGCGAGGGCAAGCCGAACGCGTCGCTGCTGTACAGCTGGAAGAATCCGCAGGAGACCTTCGGCGTCGCGGTGTCCGCGCAGCACTACGAGGAACGCGTGGACCGCCAGGGCCTGGAGGTGTTCGGCTACGCCAAGGCCGGCAGCTTCGCCAATGCCGCCGGCGTGCCGGCCGATGCGGACGTGCCCAACTCGATCAACGCCGCCTGGTTCCAGCAGGACCGCAAGCGCGACAGCGCAGTGGTGAATCTGCAGCTCAAGCCCAGCGACGCGCTGGAGTTCAACCTCAGCGGCCTGTACATCAAGGAAGACTTCGACAACTACAACCAGTCGATGTACAGCTTCCTCACCTGGAACCCGGGCACCGTGGCCGCGGTCGACACGCTGGGCGACGTGCGCAATGGCGTGGTCAACAGCGGCCATTCCGGCGCCAACGCCAATGCGGGCGGCGGCACGGTGATCTACGACAACAACGTGCGCCAGTCGCAAGTGACCACCAAGGGCCTGGACCTGCGCGGCGCCTACCGCGGCGAACGCTGGACCTTGCGCGGCCAGGTCGGCCAGAGCAAGTCCGACAACGACCACCTGGCGCAGTACTTCATCGAGCCGTTCTACAACGGCGGCTTCCGCTGGGATCTGGACCGCGGCATCCGCTTCGACGATCCCACCGCCGCGCGCAATCCGGCCAACTGGGGCTCGGCCGGCGGCTGGATCGGCAACAACGGCGTGTTCTCCACCCAGAGCAAGGACCGCTACGGCCAGCTCGATCTGGACCTGCAGTTCGACGGCGTGTTCAACCAGTTGCTGGTCGGCGTGCGCCAGGGCAAGCACGACGAGGACTTCGCGCTCAACGTGTACGGCGGCGTCACCCCGGCCACCCTGGCCGACATCGGCACCATCGGCCTGACCGACATCCGCGGGTTCTATCCCGACCACGGCCAGCACGTGCAGGCCGGGCGCGGCAACGTGATCGACTGGATCCGCAACAGCCCGGTCGACTACGCCAATCCGGACCCGTCCAGCTACCTCAACAACACCTGGGCGCTGCAGCAGACCAACAACGCCGGCTACGTGCAGCTGAACTTCTCCAACGCCGGCCTGCGCGGCAACCTGGGCCTGCGCTACGTGCGCTCCAAGACCGAAGGCAGCGGCTTCGTCTACAGCGGCACGCCGACCCTGCAGGATCTGGACAGCAAGTGGCAGACCCGCACGCAGACCGAACACTTCCTGCTGCCGTCGCTGAACCTGGCCTACGATACCGACAACGACTGGGTGTTCCGCTTCGGCGCCGGCAAGGTGATCGCCTGGGCGCCGTACAACCAGATGGTCAACAACACCTTCCTCAACGACACCACGCTCACCGGCAGCGGCGGCAATGCCGCGCTGTCGCCCTACGAATCGTGGAACTTCAACCTCTCGGCCGAGTACTACTTCGCGCCGCAGGCAGTGGTGGCGTGGTCCATCTTCTACAAGAAGATCGACAACTACATCGACACCTCGGCCACCATCGAGCGCCAGTACAACGCGATCCGCGACACCTCGCCGCAGACCTGGGCGCAGATGCTCGGCAGCAACGGCTGCACCGCCGACGGCTACTGCGACTACAGCATCCAGCGCCCGCGCAACGCCGGCACCGGCAAGGTCAAGGGCTTCACCCTGGCCTACCAGCAACCGTTCGGCGACAGCGGCTTCGGCCTGTCGGCCAACTACACCTATGCCAGCGGCGAGAACAACAGCGGCAACCCGCTGCCCTACCAGTCGCGCAACAGCGTCGCCTTCAGCCCCTACTACGAGAAGGGACCGTGGAACGCGCGGATCAGCCTGAACTGGCGCGACAGCTACCTGGCCGGCGGCTACGTCGCCGGCGCCGCGCCGGCCAGCGTCGACGCCTACACCGACCTGGGCGCGAGCGTGGGCTATGCGTTCAACGCGCAGTGGTCGCTGCAACTGGACGCACAGAACCTGCTGGACGAGGAATACCTGCAATACCTGGGCGACAAGGACCACCCGGTCGGGCGCTACCACAACGGCCGCCGCTACATGGCGACGCTGCACTTCAAGTTCTGAGCGTGAGGCTTCACCTGCGCTGCGGCATCATCGCCGCGGCGCAGGCGCGCGCAAGTGGACGCAGCGCCGGCGCGCGACCGCCGGCGCATGCACGGGCACGCTTCAGCGCGGGAACTGCACGTGTCCGTCGGCGAAGTACACGCCCTTGTCGCCCTGGCTGGGCAAGGCGCCGAGCGTGTCGGTGACCACCTGGCCGCGGATGTCGGTCAGGCGGATCTCCAGCAGTTGCGTGCCCATTTGCTCGCCGACGAAATGGTTGTACGCGGTCTTCGGCAGGCTGACCCAGTCGCCGTTCTTCCTGTATTCGAACTTCACCACCGGATAGCGGTGGTTGCGCACCTGGATCGCCGCCCAGTATTGCGAACTGCCCTCCTTGATCCGGTACACCACGTTGCCGGTGACCGGTGCGGCCACCACCTGCCAGCGGATCGGGATGCGCCCGGCGCTGGTGTCGCCGATCGCGGCGAAGGCATTGGGCGACAGGTCCAGCCCGCAGTCGGCGCCTTCCGGATACAGGTCGGTGACGTACACGGTGACCGTGCCGCGCGGTCCCTGCACCTGCAGGTAGGCACCGGCCAGCGCCGCCTGGATTCCGCCGTCATTGAGCTGCGTCGGGTTCAGCGCGGTGATCGTGGCGGTCGGGTCGATGGGATCCAGCAGCAGCGCGCCGCCGGAATAGCCGGAACTGGTGTAGGTAGCGGTGCCGCTGCAGACATCGTTCCAGGCAGCGTTGGCGGGTGCGGCAGCACTGATGGCCAGGCACAGCGCGGCGAACAGGCCGGCGCCGCGCGCGGCACGGGGGGAGTAGCGTGCTTGCATGCGTGTTCTCCTGCACAGGCGCGCGGAGTCGCCGCGCGGCGACCGGACACCTGCCCGGCGCCGGCACTCTAGGCCGCGGTACGCGTGCCGCGCCTTGCGCGCGGCCTGGGATTCCACAACTTGGCCGACGCCGTAGACCGCGCGGTCACGTCGCTCAACGGCGGCTGCCGCGCTCCA
>NZ_AQOK01000317.1:0-12549 GCF_000364645.1 Xanthomonas sp. SHU 308
GCGGTGGCCATGCCGGCCGCCACGCCCAGGGCGTCGGCCAGGGCATCCAGCGGATCGGCCGAGCGCGTGGTGGTCCAGGCGCCCTGCGCGAATTCGATGCCCACGCCCAGCGCCAGCAGACCCAGCGCGGCCCAGGTCCAGGCGCGTGGCCCGGCATAGACCTGCACCGCCGCGGCGGCCAGCAGCAGGTAGGCGATGAAATGCTCGACCTTGTCGGTGTCGGGCAGGTCGGACAACTGCGGCGGGTGCGGCATCATGCACACGTAGATCAGCACCGCGATGCCCAGCCACCACAGCCCCAGCCACAGCCAGGGCCAGCGGAAGTCGCGCACTGCCGCCATCACAGCCGCCAGGTCAGGTCGCCGGACAGGAACGCCGGCGCGAGCGACACGTCGCGCTCGAAGCCCATCACCTGGAAACGCTCGCCCATCTCGCTGGGCAGGGTCAGCTGCTTCACCTGTTGACGCAGGCGCAGTTGCGCGGCTGCGTCGCTGCGCGCCTCGGCCTCGGCCAGCAGCGCGTCCAGGCCGTTGCCGAGCAGGAAGCTGGCCTGATTGCAGTAACCGGCCAGGTCGAAGCCCGCCCCGGTACCGGCCTCGGCCAGCGCGGTGAAGTCCACCGACGCGGTCAGGTCCTGCAGGCCCGGCCAGCGGTACGGATCGGCATGCGTGCGATGCCGGTAGAACGCGCGCAAGGTGCCGTCGTCGCGCTCGGGCAGATAGAACTCGCGGCGCGGATAGCCGTAGTCCACGAACAGCATCGCGCCGCTGCGCAGGCCGCCGGCCACCGCCTGGATCCAGTACGGCAACTGCGGCAGCAATTCGGAACGGTAGCCGTCGGCGAAGGGCGCCTGCAGATAGCGTTCGATGTGCCGCACCGCGGCCGCCAGCAGCGGATCGGCCGGCTGCTCGCCGCGGCGGAAGCGGCCCTCGCCATCCAGCGTCACGGTCTCTTCGAACACCTCGCCATCGCGCAGCGCGAAGCGCGGCGTCGGCAGGGCGTCGATCACCTCGTTGGCGAACAGCACGCCGTTCCAGTCGTCGTCGAACGGCCGGTCCAGCCATTCCACCAGGTCGAACACCGGCGGGATCAGCGCGCGCGCCAGGCGCTCGCGCTGGCGTTCGCGCAGGTCGGCGCTGGGCTCCAGGATCGCGTAGCGCTCGGGCAGCGCATCCAGCGCCAGCAGGCGCTTGAGCATGACCTCGGCGAACGCGCCGCTGCCGCCGCCCACTTCCAGCATGCGTGCCTGCGGCCCGAGTTGCTGCAGCACCGGCGCCAGCGCATTGGACACGGTGGCGGCGAACAGCGGCCCCAGTTCCGGCGCGGTGACGAAATCGCCCTCTTCGCCGAACTTGCTGCTGCCGGCGCTGTAGTAGCCCAGGCCGGGCGCGTACAGCGCCAGCTCCATGAAGCGCGAGAACGGAATGGCTCCGCCGGCGGCGGCGATCTCGGCGCGCATGTGCGCGGCCAGGCGATCGCTGTGGGCCAATGCGGTGGCATCGGGCAAAGGAAGGTCGGTGGGCATGCGCTGCGCGATTGCGTGGACAATGCACAGCATAGCCGAGCATGGAACCCGTACATGACCCAGACCAAAGTCGCCCTGATCACCGGCAGCGCGCGGCGCATCGGCGCCGGCATCGCCCGGCGCCTGCACGCAGCCGGCTATAACGTGGCCTTGCATGCGCACACCTCGCAGGCCGAGCTGCAGGCGCTGGCGCAGGAACTGGAATCCCTGCGCGCCGGCAGCACGCTGACCCTGCAAGCCGACCTGCGCGACACCGCGCAGCTACCCGACCTGGTGGCGCAGTGCGTGGCGCGCTTCGGCCGCCTCGACGCACTGGTCAACAACGCCTCCAACTTCTATCCCACGCCGCTGCACGAGGCCACACCGGCGCAATGGGACGACCTGTTCGCGGTCAACGCGCGCGCGCCGCTGTTCCTGGCGCAGGCCGCCGCCTCGCAACTGCGCCAGCACGGCGGCGCGATCGTCAACCTCACCGACCTGCACGCCGAACAGCCGCTGCGCGCGCATCCGCTGTACAGCGCGGCCAAGGCCGCCCTGGCGATGCTGACCCGCTCGCTGGCGCTGGAACTGGCACCGCAGGTCCGCGTCAACGCCATCGCCCCCGGTGCGATCCTGTGGCCCGACGCCGGCAAGGACGCCGCCGCGCAGCAGGCCCTGCTGGCACGCACCCCGCTGGCACGCACCGGCCAGGTCGAGGAAATCGCCGACACCGTGCGCTGGCTGCTCGACGACGCCAGCTTCGTCACCGGGCAGACCGTGCGGGTGGATGGTGGGCGCGGGCTGACTTGAAGGCTGGGAACCGGGAATAGGGAATGGGGAATCGACAAGCGCGCCCTCTTTCCCGCCATTGCTGAGCGCTACGCCAGGCCGCGCCATGACAGCGCGACGATCGGCCCGGCGCCCAGCTCTACCGATTCCCCAATCCCGATTCCCCATTCCCGGCTTCATCAACCAACTCGACCACCTCGAACACCTTCCCATGCTCCGAATGCGCCTGCCATAGCGCGCCCAGGGTTTGTCCGGTGACCGGGTCGACGAAGTCGGCGGCGATGTCCGCCAGCGGCTTGAGCACGAAGGCGTGGCGCAGCTCGGGGCGCGGGATGCGCAGGTGGCCGGGGCCTTCGACGATGCGGTCGCCGTAGAACACCACGTCGATGTCCAGGGTGCGGTCGCTGAAGCGCGGGCCGCTGCGGTCGCGCCCGTGCGCGTCCTCCAGCGCATGCAGCCAGTCGTCCAGCGGCGCCAGCTCCCAGTCGGTCTGCAGCGCCACCGCGTTGTTCAGGAAGGCCGGCCCGTCGAAGCCGACCGCCGCGGTGCGATAGGTCGGCGACACCGCGACCGCACCGAACTGCCGGCGCAGCGCCGCGATCGCCGCGGCCAGGTGGTGATGCGGGCGCAGGTTGCTGCCCAGGCTCAGAAGCACGGTGGTCATGCGCTATTCGCGCATGCCGCGACCGCGAGCGTCAACGGCTAGCCAAGCCCGAGCCGCCCCCATAGAATCGGGACGTACCCGGTTTTCGGCAGCGCCATGACATATTGCGTCGGCATCGAAGTGGACGAAGGCCTGGTCTTCGCCGCTGACACCCGCACCAACGCCTCGCTGGACGACGTCCGCGTCCACCGCAAGCTGCATGTGTTCGAGTATCCGGGCCAGGCGGTGTTCGCGCTGATGTCGGCCGGCAACCTGGCGACCACGCAGCTGACCCTTTCGCGGCTGCAGCGCGACGCCGACGATCCGGACGCGCCGCGCAGCCTGCGCACCTTCCGGCACCTGTTCGAGGTCGCCGAATACGTCGGCGACGTGCTGGCCTCCAGCCAGGTCAAGCTGTCCGAGCAATCGCAGCACAGCGGCATCAACGTGCAGTCGACGCTGATCCTGGGCGGGCAGATCGCCGGCGAACGGCCCGGGCTGTACATGATCTATCCGCTCGGCAACGCCATCGCCACCTCGCCGGAAACGCCGTACCTGCAGATCGGCGAATCCAAGTACGGCAAGCCGATCCTGGACCGCATCATCCGCTCGGAGATGCAACTGGAAGACGCCGCGCGCACCGCCCTGGTGTCGCTGGACTCGACCATCCGTTCCAACCTGTCGGTGGGCATGCCGATCGATGTGGCGCTGATCCGCCGCAACGACCTGCGGGTGACCGAGCGCATGCGCCTGGAAGCCGACACCCCGCTGTACGCCGAGATCCACGACACCTGGTCGCGCAAGCTGGAGAACGCCGTGCGCACCCTGCCGCGCTTCCCCTGGGAACCGGCCCTGTCCGCCGACCACGACACCGAATCGCGCGACGCCCTGCCGCCCCTGCCCCCGCGCCGCTCCCCCGCCCGCCGCGACCCGGAAGACCAGTCGGCGCAGCAGTGAGAAGCCGGGATTGGGGAATCGGGATTCGGGATTCGCAAAAGCGGGTTTCTGGGAACTGACACCGCGCGCTTAGAGCATCGCTGCGCTTCGCGCGCGAAGCGGAGACGGCCGTTGCTGTTGCCTCCAACGAATCCCTAATCCCGACTCCCGAATCCCCGCTTCACAGTGAAAGGCCGGGATTAGGGAGTCGGGATTGGGGATTGGCAAAAGCGGATTGCTAGGACTGAAACAACGCGCTTAAAGCGTTACTGCGCCTCACGCGCGAAGGGGCCGAGGCTGTTGCCCTAAGCGAATCCCGAATCCCGACTCCCCAATCCCCGCTTCACAACGAATCCCCAATCCCGACTCCCGAATCCCAGCGCCTCAACCACTCTCAAGGGCATGCGCCACCGCGCGGAACACGCGCTGCATTTCCAGCGGCTTGCGCAGGACGTGCACGGCGATGTCGGCGGGGAAGTGGTCGCGCTCCAGGTTGGTGCCGGTGTCCTCGAGGACGATCGCCGGGCCCTGGTAGCCCAGGTCCTGCAGCGCCAGCAGCAGGCGTACCGCCGACAGCAGGATGATGTCGCTGTCGACGATCACCAGGTCCGGCAGACCGTGCTCTTCGACGTCGCGCAGCGCGGCGGCGCCATCGGACGCCAACTGCGGACGGTAGCCCTGGCTGGACAGCGCATTGCCGAGCAGCGACAGCCGCGTGGCCTCGCCGTCGACGAGGAGCACGCGCTGGCCCTTGCCCATCGGCAGCGACGGCTCCGGCTCGAACGACGGCACCGGCGCGCGCAGCGGGATCAGCAATTCGAAGCAGGTGCCCTGGCCCGGCGTGCTGTCCACGCCAATCCGGCCGCCGTAGCTTTCGACGATGCGCTTGCACGAGATCAGGCCCAGCCCGGTGCCGTCCGGCTTGGTGGTGAAGAAGGGGCTGAACAGCCGCGCCTGGGTCTCCGCGTCCATGCCCATGCCGCTGTCGCGGACCAGGATGCGCACCTGCTCGCTGCCGTCGGCGCCGATCGCCGGCGCCGCCGAGAAGCTCAGCTGGCCGCCATCGGGCATGGCCTGGATCGCGTTGAGGCCGAGGTTGAGCAGGCACTGCTGCAGTTCGGTGTAGTTGGCTTCGATCGACAGCGCCGAATCGGCCACGTCCGCCTGCAGCGTCACCCGCTCCGGCAGGCTGCTCTTTAGCAGCATCTGCACCGCCTGGAACAGCTCGGCGATGCGCACCGGCTCGCTGGGCGTGCGCGAGCCGCGCACGAACGACAGCATCGACTCGGCCATCTCGTGGCCGCGCCGGCCGCACTCAGCGATGACGTCGGCCAGGTGCCGCAGTTGCGGATCGTCGCTGCGCCCGACGATCAGTTCCGGCACGATCAGCAGCGGCTGCAGGATGTTGCGCAGGTCGTGGCTGAGCCCGGCGGCGAGCAGGGCCAGGCTCTCCAGCCGCTGCGCGCGCATGAGTTCGCGCTCCACCCGCTGCCGCTCGCGCTCGGTGCGGGCCTCGCGGATCGCCCGCGCCACCGCCGACGGCAGGCGGGTCGGGTTGTGCTTGATGATGTAGTCGTTGGCGCCGTCGCGCAGCGCCTCCACCGCGGTCTCCTCGCCGATGGTGCCGGAGACGAAGATGAAGGGCACGGCGTTGCCGTCCTCGCGCACCACCCGCAGCGCCTCGTGCCCGGAGAACCCGGGCATGCTCAGGTCCGACAGCACGATGTCCGGCGCGAACTCGCCCAGCGCCTCGCGCAGGGTCGGCTCGCTTTCCACGCGGCGGAAGGTCGCCTCCAGGCCGGCGTCCAGCAACTGGTCGGACAGCAGCTCGGCATCCTCCGGGGAATCCTCGACCATGAGGATCCGGATCGGGCCAAGCCTGGGGCCGGTGGTGGGCATGCGCGCTTACTCTTTGTCCGGCGCCTGGTTGATCAGCGCCCAGAAGGTGCCCAGAGTCTTCACCGCGGTGAAGAACTGGTCCACGTCCACCGGCTTGACCACATACGCGTTCACGCCCAGGTCCCAGCTGCGGGCCAGGTCGCTTTCCTCGCGCGAGGACGACAGGATCACCACCGGCAGGCGCTTGAGCGACTCCTCGCTGCGCACCAGCTTGAGCACTTCCAGGCCGTCCATGCGCGGCATCTTGATGTCCAGCAGCAGCACCGCCGGCAGGCCTTCCTCGCGGTCGGCATAGGCGCCGCGGCGCAGCAGGTAGTCCATCGCCTCCACGCCGTCCTCGACGTGCACGATGGGATTGGCCAGACGCGCGTCGCGCAACGCATCCACCGCCATTTCGGCATCGGCGGGGCTGTCTTCGGCAAGCAGGATGGTGCGGATGGCGGTCATGCGATGAACTCGGTAGTGGGCGCTTCGGGCGCCGGGGGCAAGACGAAATGGAAGGTGGCGCCCTGGTCGGGGGCGGACTCGGCCCAGATATGGCCGCCATGGCGGGCCAGTACGCGGCGCACGCTGGCCAGGCCGATACCGGTGCCGGAATATTCGCTGGCCTTGTGCAGGCGCTGGAACACGCCGAACAGCTTGGCCGCATAGGTCATGTCGAAGCCTGCGCCATTGTCGCGCACGCTGAAGTGATGGCTGCCGTCCGGCTGCACCTGGTAGCCGACCTCGATCTGCGCGACCTCGCGCTTGGCGCTGTACTTGACCGCATTGCCGAGCAGGTTCAGCCACAGCTGGCGCATCATGTTCTCGTCGGCGACCAGGATCGGCAACGGCGCGATGCTCCATTCGATGCGATGCCCGCTGTCGCCATGGTCGGACTGGTAGTTGGCGTCGAGCACCGAACGCGTCTCCGCCACCAGCGACTGCATGTCCACCGCCTGCAGGCGCAGCGCACTGCGGCCCAGGCGCGAGTACACCAGCAGGTCGTCGATCAGCGAGGCCATGCGCCGCGCCGAGGTGCCGATCACCTCCAGGTAGTGCCGGCTCTTCTCGTCGGCGCCATCGCCCAGGTGCCGCACCAGCTTGTCGGCGAAGCCGGCCACGTGGCGCAGCGGCGCGCGCAGATCGTGCGAGACCGAGTAGCTGAACGCCTCCAGTTCGCGATTGACTTCGGACACCTGCTCGATCTTGCCCTCCAGCTGCCGGTTCAGCTCCTGGATGCGCTGTTGCGCGGTTTTCTGCAGGGTGATATCGCTGACCGTCATCAAGACCACTTCGTCCTCGCTGTCCGGCAGCGGCATGCGCCGCGCATTCAGCAGCATGGTCCTTGGTACGCCGTCCGCGCCAAGTTGTTCGTGCTCGAAATCCCACAATTCGCGTCCGCGCAGCAGCACGTCGGCCAAGCGCTGCACGATCACCGGATCCTGCCAGACGCCGTCGCCGACGTCGGCGAGCAGCTTCGGCGGATCCGCCAGGTCCATGCCGTACAGTTCGGCGAAGGCGGTGTTGTGCATCAGCATCCGCTGCCCGTTGTCGAGCAGCACGATCGGCTCGCGCACGGTCTGCAGCACCGCCGCGGCGCGGCCGTTGGCGCGCAGCATGTGGCGCTCGGCATCCAGGCGCCGGCCGATCTGCCGTTGCAACAGCCAGATCACCAGGCCCAGCAACAACAGCTGCACCACCAGCGAGGTCCAGCTCATCATCGAGGCGAGCATGCGGCGCTGCTCGGCGTCGGCGGTCCGCTCGCTCAGCAGTTCGTCCTCGCGCCGCTGCAGTTCGGCGATCAGGCCGCGCACTGGATTGTCGGAGGTCATGTCCTGGATCAGCGCGCGGATCCGCTCCGGATCGCGGGTCTGCGCGATCCGCTCGGCGATCAGGCCGCGTCGCTCCAGCGTGCTCTGCAGGCGGCCGACGCGGATCTGCTGGTCCGGGTTGTCGCGGGTCAACTCGGCCAGGTGCGCCAGCGTCGGCTGCATCGAGTTGCGCGCCTGCTGCAGGCGCGCGGTCAGGATCGGCGACTGCACGCCGTGCGACATCGCCATCGCCGCCGACTCCATGTCGCGCATGTCCGCTTCCATCGCGTTCAAGGTGGCGGTCACTTCCTGGCTGTGGCCGACCCAGTCCGCCGCACGCAGGGTGCTGGCATTCATCTGCCGCAGCAGCAGCGAGGGCAGGATGACGATCAGGACGACGGCCAGCGCCAGCAACGGCAGCCGCCAGCGGTCCCAAGCATCGTGTTTGGCGATGGTCTGCATAGCTGGTGCGTCAAAAGAAGGAACGGCTGCGGCCATCGCGGGCGCGCATTGTCGCCCATCTTCCCCGGCAGCAGATGAATTGTTCAGCGGAAGCGCGACACCCCGATCGCGGTACCTGCAATGACTCTATCCCAGGCCGCGCGCACGACGACACGGGCGGCCTGCGGCCACCCGCGGGAGTGCCACGCGCGCGCCGCGCTCAGGGCCGGCGCGCCGGGGGCGGAATGGAACCGGCGGTGGCGCCGATCAGGGTCCAGGCCGGCATGCCGGCGCGGACCAGCAGGAAATCGGCGTGGCTGCGCAGGCGCCGGCGCTCGGATTGGCTCAGGCCCTGATCCAGTTCCTGCATCAGCACGGAGAACGCCGGCCAGAACCCGGTGTCGTCGTGAAACGTGGTCAACAGCATGCTCAACTGCGCTTCCAGCCGGCGCACCGCCGGCAGCAGCAGTGACGGCTGCGCGCCATGGCCGGACAACGCGGCGCCCAGCGCCTCGGCAGCCGCGGCCGCGTGCCCCGCAGCCGGGTGGGGTTGGGTCTCCAACATCGCGCGTGATCCGTTGACGAACATGAAGGCATGATGTCTGAGCGGGTGTCAATGCGACGCGAAATGCGATTTCCGTCGCGAATTTGCCCCCCCCAAAAAAAACGCACCCCGCAGGGTGCGTCGCAGACCGGCTGTCGCGGGTGGGGCGCCTCGTCGCATCCCCACCCGCGGCGGCGGATCGCAATGCTTACTTCTTGGCGGCGGCGCTGACCTTCAGGTCGGCCGCATCCACCTTCTTGACTCCGTCGATCTTCTTGGCGACCGCCACGGCCTTGTCCTTCTCGGCCTTGGTCGCGACCGCGCCGGACAGCTTGACCGTGCCGTTGACGGTGTCGACCTTGATCTCGGTGCCCGACACGTTCTTGGTGGCCAGCAGATCGGCCTTCACCTTGGTGGTGATCCAGGTATCGGTGACCGGCTCCTTGGAGTCGTGGCGAGTCGTGTCATGGGCCATGGTGTCGTGCTGCATCGTGTCCTGCTGGCCCATGGTGCCGTGGTCCTTGGCGCTGGTCGCCTGGCCGGCTGCGAACGCCTGGCCCGCGCCGAACGCGAAACCGGCCACCAGGGTGGCGCCAAGCAGGGTGCGTGCATTGATCGTCTTCATCGAGTCTTCCTCCGCTGAATGTGCGCGCAGTCTCCGCCAGGCCGTCGTACAGGCGGCGTGACCGAAGAATCGCCGCAGCGTGAATGCGCAATCCGCCCACGCAGCCCAGGCGATACTGGCGTCCCGCCGCTGCTGCCTGCGCCCATGTCCGACTTCAATCTCGCCCTGCTCGGCTTCGGCTACGTCGGCCGCACCTTCCATGCGCCGCTGATCGCACACACGCCCGGCCTGCACCTGCACACCGTGGTCTCGCGCCAGGCCGAGGCCGTGAACGCGGTCTGGCCGCAGGCGCGCGTGGTCGCCGAGGCGGCGCAGGCCTTCGCCGATCCGCAGATCGATGCGGTGGTGATCGCCACGCCCAACCAGACCCACGCGCCGTTGGCGCTGGCCGCCCTGGCCCAGGGCAAGCACGTGCTGGTGGACAAGCCATTCACCCTGGACGTGGCCGAAGCGCAACAGGTACTCGACCAGGCGCAGCGCGCCGACCGCATCGTCAGCGTGTTCCAGAACCGACGCTGGGACGGCGACTTCCTCGGCGTGCGCGCCTTGCTGGAGGCCGGCACGCTTGGCGAGATCGCCGAGTTCCATTCGCACTTCGACCGCCACCGTCCGCAGGTCGGCGACCGCTGGCGCGAGCACGCACTCCCCGGCTCTGGGCTGTGGTTCGACCTGGGGCCGCATCTGCTCGATCAGGCCCTGCAACTGTTCGGGCAGCCGCAATCGCTGCAGGCCGATCTGGCGCTGCAGCGCCCCGGCGCGCAGACCGTGGATTACGTGCATGCGGTGCTGCACTATCCGCGGCTGCGGGTGGTGCTGCATGCCGGCTCGCTGGTCGCCGCCAACGGCCTGCGCTTTGCGGTCCACGGCAGCGGCGGCAGCTACGTCAAGCACGGTCTGGACACGCAGGAAGCGCAGTTGCGCGCGGGCGTCACGCCGGGCGCGCCCGGCTGGGGCGAGGATCCCCTGCCCGGCCAGTTGCGCCTGGTCGGCGCCGACGGCACGCACGCCGTCCAGACCCTGCCCGCGCCGCGCGGCGATTACCGCGACTGCTATGCGGCCTTTCGCGAGGCGATCGCGGGTCGCGCGCCTGCGCCGGTGGATGCGGCGCAGGCGCTGGTGGTGATGCGGCTGCTGGAGGCAGGCGTGCGCAGCGCCGCCTCCGGCTGCAGCGTCACGCTGGACTGAGCGCCGGGCCTCAGGCCGGGCGCGTACCGCCCGGCGCGGGCGCGTCGCCGCCCTCGTGCTTGATCGCATGGCCGCCGAACTGGTTGCGCATCGCCGCCAGCAACTTGTCGGCGAACGAATCGTCGTCGCGCGAGCGCAGCCGCTCCAGCAGCGAGAGGGTGATCACCGGCGCCGGCACGTCCAGGTCGATCGCCTCGGCCACGGTCCAGCGGCCCTCGCCGGAGTCCTGGACGAACGGCGCGATGCCGGCCAGGGTCGGGTTGTCGCCCAATGCATCCGCGCACAGGTCCAGCAGCCATGAACGCACCACGCTGCCCTGGCGCCAGACCTCGGCCACCTGGTGCAGATCCAGTGCGAATTCCTGCTTGCGCCCCATCAGCGCGAAGCCCTCGGCATAGGCCTGCATCATCCCGTACTCGATACCGTTGTGGACCATCTTGGTGAAGTGGCCGGCGCCGCTGGGGCCGACGTGTCCCCAACCGGCATCGGCAGCCGGCGCCAGGGTCGCGAACACGTCGTGCAAGCGCTGCACCGCGGCGTTGTCGCCGCCGATCATCAGGCTGTAGCCCTCGCGCAGGCCCCACACGCCGCCGCTGGTGCCGCAGTCGACATAGGCGATGCCGTGGGCAGCGAGTTCGCCGGCGCGGCGCATCGAATCCTTGTAGTAGGAATTGCCGCCGTCGATCACCACGTCGCCCTTGCCGAGCAACGGCAGCAACGCGGCCAGGGTGTCGTCGACGACCTTGCCGGCCGGCACCATCAGCCACACCGCGCGCGGTGCCGGCAGCGCCGCGATCAGCGCGGCCATGCTGTCGACCGCGTCGACCCCGCGCTGCTGCGCCGCGCTGCGCGCGGCCTCGCCCAGGTCGAAACCGACCACGCGATGCCCGCCGCGCACCAGCCGCTCGGCCATGTTGGCGCCCATCCGGCCCAAGCCTACAAGTCCCAGTTCCATGCGTCGTTCCCGGTTCGAAAAAAGGAGGGTTAGGGTCTCACGAAGCGGCGATGCCGACGTGACGCGCAGCTAAGGCACCGATGCGGCGGCAGGTGCCGGCGGCGGCGTTTGCGCACAGTCGTGCAGTTGCAGGTCGCGCCAGCGCTGGTACAGCGTGCTGTGCAGGTTATGCAGGGTCAGCTCGATCGCGAACGGCGTGCGCGGATTGCGATCCAGCAGCCGCACCACGTGATAGCCGATCGGCTTGACGCCCTTGGGATGCACGTAGACCTGAAAGCCCCGGTAAAACGGATCGTCGAGCAAGGCGTCGAGTTGCGCGAGCACCGCCTGCTGCGCCGGATCCAGGCGTGCGCGCAGTGCCGGGTCGCGCTCATACAGCAGGCGCTCGAAGCGTTCGCGGCCCGGGCCGCGCAGCGCCCGCGCCAGCTCCCAGATGCGGCGGTTCTGGGCGTCGTAGTAGGCGAAGCCACCGTGCGCGCGCAAGGCCGTAGCGGCCTCGGCGCTGACCGCGGCGACCACGAAGTTCTCGGCCTGGTTGTTGATGTCGTCGAGGTAGCGGCGCTCGAACACGTGCACGATGTAGCCAGGCGCACCGAGGAAGGCGGCGCGGCCGCGCTGCGCGGTCCTGGCTGCCTTGCCGTCGGCGAAGAACTCGCCAGCGTGCGCGCCGAGCAGGATGCTGTCGGTGTCGTGCAGGGTCAGGAAGGTGCCGATCGACAGCTCGTCGGCGCTGAACGCACGATCGAACGCCGCGTCGCCATACAGTTCGCGCTGCGTGGCCAGTTGCGCGATCTGCCGGCCGACGCCACATTCCGAGCGCACGTGCCCGCTGTAGAACGCCTCGATCGCCTGCGCATTGCCGCCGGCCGGGCGATAGCCGCGACCGAAGCTGCGGAAGCGCTCCCAGCCTTGCGCGTGCGCGCCGCGCAGGCCGAAGCCGATCCAGCCCAGTTGCAGCGCCGAGAAGCGATAGCCGGGATTGTCCTGTAGGCGTGCGACCGCGCGCGTGGTGGCCGCCCCCAGTTGCAGGAAGTAGCCGCACTGCGTGGCCGGCGCGTCCAGCAAGGCACGCAAGGCCTGCTGCCGTTGCGCGTCGTTCCAGGCCGCGGGCAAGGCCGCCTGCAGATCGCCGTGCGCCTGCGCCTCGGCCAGCGAACCGCGTTCGCAGGGTGCGCCTGCGGCGATCTGCGGCTGCGCCGCGCTGGTCGTGCCGATGCGCCAACCGAGCCGCTCCA
>NZ_AQOK01000318.1:0-2851 GCF_000364645.1 Xanthomonas sp. SHU 308
GGGGCACCTTCCCCCGCAAAAGGGGGCCATGGTCCCGAAGGGAGAAGAGAGAAGCCAAAGCCCCTCTCACCTCGGGAGAGGGGCTGGGGTGAGGGTCCGACCGCTGACTCACTCCAACGCAAACGGATCCGGATCGCCCGCGAACAATCGTTCCGACACGGCGCGCTCGGTGGTCTCGATATCGCCGATGAACCCCTCGGCATCGCCCAGCTTGGAGAACGCGTCGAAACCCCGCTCCAGAAACCCCTGCAGTTCCGACAGCCCCGCCGCCTTGGCCGGGCCGCGGGCGAAGCGCAGCAGCATGCGCACGCCGGGTGTGTGCACCGCCTTGGCCAGGCCCAGACCGACGCGGGCGATCAGGTCGATCTGGCGCTGGCGCAGCCGGGGTAGCCCGGTCTGCCGATAGGCTTCGGCATACAACGCTTCGTCCAGGCGCTTGCGCCGCGGCGCCAGGGCCTGCAGCGCCTCGGCCATGCGCAGGTCCAGGGCGTGGGTCAGCGCACCCAGCTCGATGCCGTCGGCGACCGTGTCCAGCAACGACGCCGGCATCAGCCGCTGCATCATCGGCAACACCTTGACGATATCGGCATCGCGACGGCTGAAGTCGCGATCGCCATAGACGTCGGTGAGAAAGAACATCGCCGCCGGACGCCGCTGCGGATCCTCCAGGAAATGCTCGAAGCTGTGCTCCAGCCGCTCCGATTGCCAGCGCCGCAGTTCCTGCAGCCAGCGCAGCGCATTGCGCGGTTCGCGCACGGGGTCGTGCAGCGCCTGGTGCCACGCCAGGCGGCGGCCGAGTCGTTCCAGGACGGGAGTGCTGCGCGCCATGGGCGCCGATGATGGTCGCAGCCCGGCACGACCGCAAGCGTCACGGCGCTCGGCTACACTCGCGCCACTGCCTCCTGCGGACCGCGCATGCTTTCCCTCCACAGCGCCTCGCCCCGTCCTCATTCCAACGGCCGCATCGGCCTGGCCATCGCCGGCGGCGGGCCGATCGGCGGCATGTATGGACTCGGCGCGCTGCGCGCCCTGGACGAGGCGCTGGACGGACTGGACCTGACCCGCCTGGATTGCTACGTGGGCGTCAGCTCCGGTGCGTTCCTGACCGCCGGTCTGGCCAACCGCATCAGCAGCGCCGAGATCTGCCGGATCTTCGTCACCGGCAACAGCGACGATGCGCGGTTCCGCCCGGAAGACTTCCTGCGGCCCAACGTCTACGAGTATCTGCGCCGTGCCGCGACACTGCCGGGGCTGGCCTACGGCTGGTGGCACGACCTGCTCACCGAACCGCGCAAGACCCGCTGGTCGGACCTGATCACCCGCTTCGGCGGACTGGTGCCCAGCGGCCTGTTCGACAACGCCGGGGTCGAGCGTTTCCTGCAGGACGTGTTCAGCCGCCGCGGCCGCAGCAACGATTTCCGCGACCTCGACGCCAATCTGTTCGTGGTCGCAGTGGACCTGGACAGCGGACGTGCGGTGCGCTTCGGCGAGCCGGGCATGGACCACGTGCCGATCTCGCTGGCGATCCAGGCCAGCGCGGCGCTGCCGGGGCTGTACCCGCCGGTGCAGATCGACGGCCACCATTACGTGGACGGCGCGCTGCGCCGCACCATGCATGCCTCCACCCTGCTGGAGCGCGGCATCGACCTGATGATCGGGATCAACCCGCTGGTGCCCTACGACGCCACCCACGCGCCGCGCCGCAATGGCCACATCGACCGCGCGCGGCTGCTCGCCGGTGGCCTGCCGGCGGTGCTGTCGCAGACCTTCCGCACCCTGCTGCAATCGCGCATGCAGGTGGGGCTGGAGAAGTACGCGCGACAGTACCCGCAGGTGGATCAGTTGGTCTTCGAGCCCAACGCCGACAACGGCGAGCTGTTCTTCACCAATCTCTTCAGCTACGCCGCGCGCCACCGCGTGTGCCAGCTCGCCTACCGCAACACCCTGTCCGACCTGCGCCGCAACGCGCAGACGCTGGAACCGCTGCTGGCCGCACACGGCATCGCGCTGCGCCACGATATCCTCAACGACCGCAAGCGCACCTTCCTCGATGGCGTGGACGTGCAGCCGCGGCGCATGACCGAGACCACCGCGCGGCTGCGGCGTGCGCTGGACGACGTCGACCAGGTCATCGCCGGCCGACGTGCCACACGCCGCACCCGCCGTTCGCCGGAGGCGTAGCGCTGCCGCCCCGGCCGACGGCGCCATCGCTCCCCGCGCACTGCGCACGCTGGTGTGATTACTCTAGTCACAGTCCCGAGTCTCGAACCCCGCCACTCACCCGCCGAAGGAACCGCACCGTCATGGCCACTCTGAAGAAGTCCGCCCGCAAGAAGCGCAGCACCGCCGCTGCCGACGACACCCTGCAGGCGCAGGCGGAAAAGCTGTCCAAGCGCTTGGGCGAATCGGCGCAGCAGGTCTGGCTGGCCGGGGTCGGCGCGTTCGGCCGTGCGCAGGCCGAGGGCGGCAAGCTGTTCGAGACCCTGGTGAAGGAAGGCCTGAGCCTGGAGCAGAGCACCCGCAAGCTGGCCGGCGGCGGGGTCGATGCGGTGCGCGATGCGGTGGAGAACCGGGTCGGCCAGGCCCGCGAGCGCGCCGCCGACACCTGGGACCGCCTGGAAAAGGTGTTCGAGGACCGCGTGCAGCGCGCGCTGCGCCGCCTGGAAGTCCCCAGCCGCGAGGACCTGGGTGCGCTGATCGAGCGCGTGGACGCGCTCAATGGCGAACTGCGGCATCTGCGCGGCGGCCGTGCCACGCAGGCGGCGGGCAAGGCGCCGGCGGCGAAAAAGGCCGCCAGGAAGACCACGGCGTCGCCCGCCGGCGCCGCCAAGCGCGCAGCAGCGGCGCGCCA
>NZ_AQOK01000319.1:0-4042 GCF_000364645.1 Xanthomonas sp. SHU 308
CGCTGCCGGGATCCCGGCGGCCGCGGCGCTGGCGGCGGTGCCGACCTTCCCCGCCCCGCAGAACGACGAACAATTGACGCAGCTGCGCGACGAACTGTCGCTGATGCGGCAGATGATCGAGCGCGAGATGAACCGCCTCACCGACGAGCGCCTGCGCGGCTCGCCGGTCCGCGCCCAGGCGCTGGAGCTGATGGACGACTACGGCTTCGACAGCGGCATCACCCGCGACGTGGTCATGCAGATCCCCGCCGACCTGGAGCTGCACCGCGGCCGCGGGCTGATGCTGGGCCTGCTGTCCAGGCGCCTGCCGATCGCCGCGCTGGACCCGCTCGAGGAAGGCGGCGTGATCGCCCTGATCGGCCCGACCGGCGCCGGCAAGACCACCACCATCGCCAAGCTGGCCTCGCGCTTCCTGGAGCGCCATGCCGCCCGCGACGTGGCCCTGGTCACCACCGACACCATCCGCGTCGGCGGCCGCGAACAGTTGCACAGCTACGGCCGCCAGCTCGGCATCGCCGTGCACGAGGCCGACAGCGACGCCGCGCTGCAGCAGCTGCTGGAGCGCCTGGCCGACTACAAGCTGGTGCTGATCGACACCGCCGGCATGGGCCAGCGCGACCGCGCCCTGGCCGCCCAGCTGCACTGGCTGCGCGCCTCGCGGGTGGTCCGATCCTTGCTGGTCCTTCCCGCCAACGCCCATTTCTCCGACCTGGACGAGGTGGTGCGCCGGTTCGCCGGCGCCGACCCACAGGGGGTCATCCTGACCAAGTTGGACGAGACCGGGCGGTTCGGCAGTGCCTTGTCGGTGGTCGTGGACCACCGCCTCCCCATCACCTGGGTGACCGATGGACAGCGTGTGCCGGACGACCTGCACCGCGCCAACGCCGCCAGCCTGGTATTGCGCCTTGAAGATTTGCGGCGCCCTGCCGATAAGCCCTGTACTCCGGAGCAGACCCATGCCGTCGCGTGACTACGTCAATCTGACCAATGCCTTCCCCCTGTCGGCGACGCGCAGCGAACCGCTGGGTCCGGTGCGCACCATCGCCGTGACCGGCGGCAAGGGCGGCGTGGGCAAGACCAACATCTCGGTGAACCTGTCCATGGCGCTGGCCGACATGGGCAAGCGCACCCTGCTGCTGGACGCCGACCTGGGCCTGGCCAACGTCGACGTGCTGCTCGGGCTGACCCCCAAGTTCACCGTGGCCGACCTGGTGGCCGGGCGCTGCACCCTGGAAGAGGTGCTGATCGACATGCCCAACGGGCTCATGGTGGTGCCCGCCGCCTCCGGCCGCCGCTACATGGCCGAGCTGCCGCCGGCCCAGCACGTCGGCCTGGTCAACGTGTTCTCCGAGCTGCAGCGCGAGCTGGACGTGATGATCGTCGACACCGCCGCCGGCATCACCGACAGCGTGCTGACCTTCTGCCAGGCCGCGCAGGACGCGGTGGTGGTGGTCTGCGACGAGCCGGCCTCGATCACCGACGCCTACGCCCTGATCAAGGTCCTCTCGCGCGAGCGCGGCGTGGACCGGGTGCAGATCGTCGCCAACATGGTCCGCGACCTCAACGAAGGCCGCCTGCTGTACGACAAGCTCAGCCGGGTCTGCGAGAAGTTCCTAGGCGACGTGTCGCTGAACTACCTGGGCTGCGTGCCGCAGGACGACTGGCTGCGACTGTCGGTGCAGCGCCAGCAGCCGGTGGTCAAGGCCTACCCGTCCAGCCCGTCGGCGCAGGCGATCTCCGAGATCGCCCGGCGCACCGCACGCTGGCAGGCGCCGACCGCACCACGCGGCAACGTCGAGTTCTTCGTCGAACGCATCATCCAGCGCGGGGTGGCCGCATGAACGCCGCAGCCCACTACCGCGCCGTCCAGCGCAACAGCGCCAACGACTACATCACCCAGCACTCGGACCTGGTCCGGCGCATCGCCCACCACCTGGCCGCGCGCCTGCCAGCCAGCGTCGAGATCGACGACCTGATCCAGGCCGGCATGATCGGCCTGATCGAGGCCTCGCGCAGCTACGACGCCGAACAGGGCGCCTCGTTCGAGACCTACGCCTCGATCCGCATCCGTGGCGCGATGATCGACGAGATCCGCCGCGGCGACTGGGTGCCGCGCTCGGTGCACCGCCGCGCCCGCGACGCCGCCTCGGCGATCCGCAAGATCGAACAGAGCACCGGCCGCGCCGCCGCCGCCAACGAAGTGGCCGCGGCGATGGACATGCCGCTTCCCGAATACCTGCGTTTGATGGAAGATGCCGCCCGCGGCCAGGTACTGAGCCTGGAGTCGCGCATCGAGGACCATGGCGAGCTGGATACCATCGCCAAGGGCGGACCCAATCCGCAGCAGATGCTCGAGCGCAGCGAATTCGGCCGCGAGCTGGGCAAGGCCATCGCGCAGTTGCCCGAACGCGAGCAGTTGGTGCTGTCGCTGTACTACGAGCAGGAATTGAACCTCAAGGAAATCGGCGCGGTGCTCGGGGTCAGCGAGTCGCGCGTGTGTCAGATCCATGGCCAGGCCACGGTACGGTTGCGCGGACGCCTGAAGGCGTTCGAGGTCGCCGATGCCGGTCTGGAAGACGAAGAATAGGAACCCTTAGGAGTCAGTGGTGAACAAGAACATGCGGATTTTGATCGTGGACGATTTCTCGACGATGCGACGCATCGTCAAGAATCTGCTCGGCGATCTGGGCTTCACCAATACCGCCGAGGCCGAAGACGGCAACAGCGCCCTGGCCGCGCTGCGCTCGGCGCCGTTCGAGTTCGTGGTCACCGACTGGAACATGCCGGGCATGACCGGCATCGATCTGCTGCGCAACATCCGCGCCGACGACAAGCTCAAGCACCTGCCGGTACTGATGGTCACCGCCGAGGCCAAGCGCGAGCAGATCATCGAGGCCGCGCAGTGCGGCGTGAACGGCTACATCATCAAGCCGTTCACCGCGCAGACGCTGCAGGAGAAGCTGGGCAAGATCTTCGAACGCCTGGGAGCGACCGCCTAAATGGAAGCCACCGCCGAACGTACCGCCCTGATCGAACGCCTGCAAGGCGCGCTGGACGCGCTGGAGAACGGCGACGAGGCCGGCTGGCGCAGGGAGATCGACACCCTCGCCGCCTGGCGCACGCGGCCGATGATGCAGGGCCTGAGCCGGCTCGCGCGCGATCTGGGGCAGGCGCTCGGCGAACTGCCGGTGGTGCCCAGCGAGGCCGGCGAGCTGGACGACGCCTGCTCGCGCCTGGACCACGTGGTGGAGATGACCGAACAGGCCAGCCACCGCACCCTGGACCTGGCCGAGGAATGCCGTGCGCTGGCCGACCAGCTCGCCGCCGGCGGCCTCAGCGGCGACCAGAGCGAGATCCTCGACAAGATCCGCCACAACCTCACCGAAATGGCCCTGGCGCAGAGCTTCCAGGACCTGACCGGGCAGATCATCCGTCGCGTCGCCGGCATCGTGCGCCGCGTGCACGAAGGCTTCGGCGCGCTGGGTCTGCCGCCGAAGGAAGAAAACAAGAAGGCCGACGGCAGCCTGGCCGGCCCGGCCCTGCCCGGCCTGGACCGCCACGGCGTGTCGCAGAACGACGCCGACGACCTGCTCTCGGGCCTGGGACTGTAACTCTATGAGCGCCGTACCCGACGACATCGCTGCCGACTTCATCATCGAGGCCCAGGAGATCCTGGACCGGCTCGGCGAGCAGTTGGTGTCGCTGGAGCAGGCGCCCGAGGACAGCGGCCAGCTCAACGCCGTGTTCCGCGGCTTCCACACGCTCAAGGGCGGTGCCGGTTTCCTGGCGATCAACGCCATGGTCGAGCTGTGCCACGCCGCGGAGGAAACCCTGGGCATGGCCCGTGCCGGCCAGGCCACCCTGCAGGCGCGGCACTTCGACGCCGCGCAGCAGTCGCTGGACTACCTGCAGTCGATGCTCGATGCCTTCGGCAGCGGCCAGGAGCCGCCGCGCGCGCCGCCGGAGCTGATCGCGCAGTTCGACGCGCACGGCGACGACGCACCGGCGCCGGCACCCGCGAAGAGCGCCGCGCCCGCGCCCG
>NZ_AQOK01000320.1:0-12470 GCF_000364645.1 Xanthomonas sp. SHU 308
CGCGCCGCAAGCGCGGGCCGGGGCGCGGAGCGGGGGTTAGGGTGAGTGTCCGACGCGAAGCGACGCGCTGGCTTGATCTACGAGGCTTCGCCCGTACCCTCATCCGCCCCTTCGGGGCACCTTCTCCCGAGGGGAGAAGGAACAGCAAAGCCCCTCTCCCACCGGGGCGACAGGGTGCGGCCTGCGCGCCACTGGCGCGCGCACCCTGGAGCGCCCGCGCCGCAAGCGCGGGCCGGGGCGCGGAGCGGGGGTTGGGGTGAGGGTACGGCGCGAAGCGTCCCGCCGAACCAAGACCACGAGGCTTCGCCCTCCCCTCATCCGCCCCTGCTGGCACCTCCTCCCGACGGGACAAGCGGAACCCTCAGCGCACAGCCACCGCGCGGCGCTGCCGCTTGTCCGCGTACATCTCCGCATCCGCGCGGGCGAGCAATTCCTCCAGCGCCTCCGCATCCAGATCCCGCCGGTGGCACAGGGCCAGACCGAAGCTGGCCGACAGTGCGGTTGCGAATCCGTCGTCGTCGCCGGGCTTGGCAAGCGCACCGCGCAGCGCGTCGATCAGCCCCTGCGCCCTCTCCGGCGTGGTCAGCGGCAGGTAGAGCGCGAACTCGTCCCCGCCCCGGCGCCCCAGCAACTGGCCCGGCCGCAGGCAGCGCCGGCAGCGCTTGACGAAGGCACGCAGCGCCGCATCCCCGGCGGCGTGTCCGAACTGGTCGTTGATCGCCTTGAGGTTGTCCATGTCGGCGACGATCACCGCCAGCGGACGTGAGTCCTGCGCGGCCACTTGCAGATCGTTGAGCACCTGCTCCAGGAATCCGGTGCGCGACAGCGCCGCGGTCACCGGATCGCGCACCAGCGCATGGCGCAGCCGCGTGTTGTCGGCATAGAGCCCGGGGACGGCCAGGCCGAAGTAGCTGTTCGCCGCCAGGCTGATCATGGCGAACTGCAGCGCAAGCGCCTGCGCCTCGAGCCGCAGCAACGGCGTGGCCACGGCGATCAGCAGGCTGAAGGCCGCAATCGCCACCAGCGCCTGCAGCATCCCGTGGGTATGCACGATCCACAACTGGATCACCACCACCACGAACAGCGCGAACACCACGGCCGGCTGCCGCGGCAACGCCGCCGCCAGCGCCATCACCGCCAGGGTGACGCCGAGCAGCAACGCGAGCTTGACCAGATAGGCAGAGACGCTTCCGGCCGGCGCGACCATCCCCGACAGGCGCGGGATACCCGGCTGCGGCACGATCTGCAGCCACTCGGCCAGGCGCAGCACCCCGACGATCGCCAGCGGGCCGAGCGCCAGCAGGCCGGCGTAGTCGCCGATCGCCCAAGGGATCAACTGCGCCAGCATGCTCGGCAAGTCGATGGCGCCGGTGACGGCCAGCCCCGCGCCGCCCAGGCAGGCAGACAGCAGCGACGCCACCCCGCCCCCCAGGATGAAGCAGGTGACCACACGTGGCAGGCTGCTCGAGGACACCCCGCGGCCGACCAGGCGCAGCAGCCAGGCCAGCCCACCCCAGACGCAGAACTGCTGGGCGGTGAACAACAGCGCGTACCCCAGCACCGCCCGACCGGGAACCACGGGGTGGCCGCTGGTGCGATAGAAGCTGAGCAGCGTGGCCAGCACGCAGGCGCTGGCGATCGCCGGCGCACCGCGCCAGCCCAGCACCATGAACGTGGCCAGCGTCACCGCCACCGGCGGGAACCACAGGCTCGCATGCGGCTGATAGTCCAGGACCCGCGCCAACTCGAAGACCGCCAGCCACGCCCCCACCAGCACCACCGACAGCACCAGCAGCGCGCCGGGACGGCGCGGCGCCGCGACGCGCGTACGCAACGGCGCCTCGGCGTCCCTGCCTGTCATCCATCCGACTCCGCACGGCCACGGCCGATCGCCGAACCGGGGCCGACGAAGGCGGTGACCGAGCCGTCGTCGCTACCGCCCACCACCACGGTGGCACCGCTGTTCAGCCGGATCGGCCAGCTCATGTTGTCCGTGCCATAGGACCAAAGCGCCGTGCCATCGACCGCGTTCCAGAGGGTGAACCCGCCGGGCGTCCCGTCGGGATGGCCATCGGCCAGTCCCAGCCAGCGCCCGTCGGGGTCGAACGCCAGGCAGTTGGGCGAGTGCGCGCTGTGCGCGGTCCACTGCAGCGTCGCGGCGGTGCCGGCATCGGCGTACACGGCAATGACGCCACCGCCGCTGAGATTGCCTGCGATCGCGACCTTGTCGCCGGCGCGATCGCAGGCCACTCCGTAGATGGTCGTGGCGCCTTCGGGCACCGTCTGGGTCCAGGCCGGCCCAGGGGTTTTCTGGAACGCCGCCACGTCGAACGCGTACAGCGTGCCGTCGCTGGCGCCGGCATAGGCCCTGCGCCCATCGCCGGACAGCACCGCGCCGTGGGTGTAGGCGCCGTTGGGCAACTGCCAGCGCGCCAGGGCCGCCGCTTGTCCGGACGTGATCGAGAACAGGACGATCTCGCCGTGATAGCTGGCCACCAGCCCGGTGGCGCCGTCTGCGGCGATGCCCGTGGCGACCACGGTGTCGCCCTTGCCGCTCAGGGCGATGCACACGGGCGCACCGAAGGACGCGTCGCCCTCGCGGCAGAACAGATAGCCCTGCTCGGCCCCGGCCAGCAACGTTTGCCCACGCGCGTCCAGCGACACCATGTTGCCGCGACCGGGGAGCGCATAGGACAGCAATTCCTTCCCGCCCGAGACCGCCCAGGCACCGATGAAGCCGGCGTACGGTTGCTGGCTCTTCCAGCCGCAGCTGGCCATGGTGCCCCCGTCCCCCGCGACATCGACCCAGTACACGCCCTGCCAGCCTTCGAATTCCTTCTTCAGCAGCAGGTTGCCGGCCCCATCCCAGGCGTAGGTGCCGTAACACCCTTGCTGATCGTTGCCGACGTCGCTGCGCGTGGCAGCAGGCGCGATACGCTCGAAGACCTTGCGCTGCTCGACAGGCACTGCGTCCAGCCCGGACGTCTGCGTCGTATCGCTGTAATCGTGGAAGAAGGTGCCGGCGACGATGACATTGCCATCGTCGGACACCGCCACGGAATTGATGTAGTCGCCGGCATGCGGCTCGTTCGACCAAAGCACTTCAGGCAGTTCGTTCATGGCGGCTTCCCTCCCTTCGGCTGACGCGTCCACGATGGACCGACGACGGACGCTTGATTGAAAACTCGACACCCGCACAAGAACGCGAGACAACTGGCGCGATCCTGGTTCCGCACCGGCGCACCCTGCGGCCGGCCCTGCGCTCGCCCACCAGGCTCAGCGCACCTCGGCGATCTCGACCCCGTCCAGGCCCTGCGCCAGGGTGCGCGCGTCGCCGCCCTGCGCCAGCTTGATGCGCAGGCGCACCTCGTTCTGCGAATCGGCGTGGCGCAGCGCATCCTCGTAGCTGATCTCGCCGGCCTGGTACAGCTCGAACAGGCTCTGGTCGAAGGTCTTCATGCCCAGGTTGGTGGACTCCTTCATCACGTCCTTGAGCTTGTGAATCTCGCCCTCGCGGATGTAGTCCTGCACCAGCGGCGTACCGAGCATGATCTCCATGGCCACGCGGCGGCCCTTGCCGTCCGGGGTCGGGATCAGCTGCTGCGCGACCACGCCGCGCAGGTTCAGCGACAGGTCCATCAGCAGCTGGCTGCGGCGGTCCTCGGGGAAGAAGTTGATGACGCGGTCCATCGCCTGGTTGGCGTTGTTGGCGTGCAGGGTGCACAGCACCAGGTGGCCGGTCTCGGCGAAGGAGATGGCATGGTCCATGCCCTCGCGGGTGCGCACCTCGCCGATCATGATCACGTCCGGCGCCTGGCGCAGGGTGTTCTTCAGCGCGTTCTCCCAGCTGTCGGTGTCGATGCCGACCTCGCGCTGGGTGATGATGCAGCCCTCGTGCTTGTGCACGAACTCGATCGGGTCCTCGATGGTGATGATGTGCCCGGTGGAGTTCTGGTTGCGGTAGCCGATCATCGCCGCCAGCGAGGTCGACTTGCCGGTGCCGGTGGCGCCGACGAAGATGATGATGCCGCGCTTGGTCATCGCCAGGGTCTTGATCACCGGCGGCAGGTTCAGCTCGTCCACGCTGGGAATGCGCGTCTCGATCCGGCGCAGCACCATGCCGACCTGGTTGCGCTGGTAGAAGCAGCTGACGCGGAAGCGCCCGACCCCGGCCACGCCGATGGCGAAGTTGCACTCGTGGGTCTTCTCGAACTCCTCGCGCTGCGCCGGCGTCATCACGTTCAGCACCAGGTCGCGGCTCTGCTGCGGGGTCAGCGGCGTCTGCGTGATCGGGGTGATCTTGCCGTGCACCTTGATCGCCGGCGGCATGCCCGAGGTGATGAACAGGTCCGACGCCTTCTGGTGCGCCATCAGTTTCAGGAAGGAGGTGAAGTCGATGGTGCTCATGGTCGGCTCCTTCGGAGCTGAGAATCGGGAATGGAGAATCGGGAATCGCAGCAGCGGGCATCCGGAAGCGGGAAGGATGGGGCGGTTGCTCTTCCCATTCCCGATTCCCTATTCCCGATTCCCGGCCTCACTCGAACAATCGTTTGTCCTTGGCGTACTCGCGGGCCTGGTTGCGGGTGATCAGGCTGCGCTTGACCAGGTCCTGCAGGTGCTGGTCCAGGGTCTGCATGCCGTTCTGCTGGCCGGTCTGGATCGCCGAGTACATCTGCGCGACCTTGTCCTCGCGGATCAGGTTGCGGATGGCGGGGGTGCCGACCATGATTTCCCAGGCCGCGGTGCGGCCGCCGCCGACCTTCTTCAGCAGCGCCTGCGAGATCACCGCGCGCAGCGACTCGGACAGCATCGAGCGCACCATCGGCTTCTCGCCGGCGGGGAACACGTCGATGATGCGGTCGATGGTCTTGGCCGCCGAGCTGGTGTGCAGGGTGCCGAACACCAAGTGGCCGGTTTCCGCCGCGGTTAGCGCCAGGCGGATGGTTTCCAGGTCGCGCAACTCGCCGACCAGGATGATGTCCGGGTCTTCGCGCAACGCCGAGCGCAGCGCCTCGTTGAAGCCGTGGGTGTCGCGGTGCACCTCGCGCTGGTTGATCAGGCACTTCTGCGAGGTGTGCACGAATTCGATCGGATCCTCGACGGTGAGGATGTGGCCGTATTCGTTCTTGTTGATGTAGTCGATCATGCCGGCGAGCGTGGTCGACTTGCCCGAGCCGGTCGGCCCGGTGACCAGGATCAGGCCCTGCGGCTGGTCGATCAGCTGGCGGAAGATCGGCGGGCAGCCCAGGTCTTCCAGGGTCAGCACTTCCGAGGGAATGGTGCGGAACACCGCGCCGGCGCCGCGGTTCTGGTTGAACGCGTTGACGCGGAAGCGCGCCAGGCTGGGAATCTCGAAGGAGAAGTCGACCTCGAGGAATTCCTCGTAGTCGCGGCGTTGCTTGTCCGACATGATGTCGTAGACAAGCGCGTGCACCTGCTTGTGGTCCAGCGCCGGAATGTTGATGCGGCGGACGTCGCCATCGACCCGGATCATCGGCGGCAGGCCCGCGGACAGGTGCAGGTCGGACGCCTTGTTCTTGACCGAGAACGCCAATAGTTCAGCGATATCCATACGCTGCTTTTCCCCTTGGGCTGCGACTGGAAGGATGATTCCCCGGCCGGCAGTATAGCGCCCTTCCCTTTGCCGGAACGCCGCCGTGCCCCTCTCTCCGCTGCAACAGATTCGCCTGGACATGGACCGCGCCGCCGACGCCGCAGGGCGCCCGCACGCGCAGTTGCTGGCGGTGTCCAAGACCAAGCCGGCCGAGGCCGTGGCGACGCTGGCCGCGCAGGGGCAGCGCGCCTTCGGCGAGAACTACGTGCAGGAAGCGGCGGCCAAGATCGCCGCGCTGGCCGAGGCCGGACTGGAATGGCATCTGATCGGCCACCTGCAGTCGAACAAGGCCGAACAGGCGGCGACGCTGTTCGACTGGGTGCAGACCGTGGACCGGCCCAAGCTGGTCGCCGCCCTGGCCAAGGGCCGCGCCGCAGCACCCGAACGCGCGCCGCTGAACGTGCTGATCCAGGTCAACATCGACGACGAGGCCAGCAAGCATGGCTGCCAGCCCGACGCCGTGGACGTGCTGGCCGCGGCCATCGCCGCGCAGCCGGCGCTGATGCTGCGCGGACTGATGGCCATTCCCGCGCCGTGGCCGGAGGCCGAACGCCGCATCGACGCGTTCGCGCGCATGCACGCCCTGTTCGCGCGGCTGCGTACCGCCCACCCGCAGGTCGACACCTTGTCGATGGGCATGAGCGGCGACTTCGCCGACGCCATCGCCGCCGGCGCCACCATGGTGCGGGTCGGCACCGCCCTGTTCGGGGCGCGCGGTCCGCGCGCTTCCGGCTGACCCCCCTGCTGCCGCGCCGCATTACCGCAGTGCCCGTGACACCGTGATGATTTGTCTACGGCCGCTTCAAAATCGATTCACCAACATCGGAATTCTGTCGTAGGCGATCTCGTTGAAAACCATAGAATTTCGGGATGAATGAAAGGTTCGCGCCGACAGTGCTTCCTGAACCATGCGACACGGTTGCAAACCGTTAATTCAGTCACGTTTCAGACGCGCGCGCTTCGCTTCCATGGCGGCCGACCGCGGGTACTCCGCAGTCCATTGCCGAATGCGCTCGGCTCGAACGAGGTCACAGATGCAAGCATCCACCCGATTGCTGTTCGCCTCCTGCGTCATTGGTCTGCTGCACGTCCCCGCGGCCATGGCCGCGCCGACGGCGACGCCGGCCTGGACCAACGAAGAAGCGATGATGTCGCCCGCGGAAGTCCAGGCACGCACCGCCTGGCGCGAAACCATGGCGCATCAACCGACGCCGGCGGAAGGCTGCTTCCATGCCAACTTCCCTGATACGCAGTGGCAAACGGACGTCTGCAAGACCCTGACCCGCCGCGTGCATCCGATCCCGCACAAGATCCTGTTCGGCGCCACCGAGACCACCGGCAACGGCTACGACTACGCGCTGCGTTCCAGCAGCCTAATCAGCAAGGTCGTGGGCAGCTTCCCGCAGGTGACCGGCGTGACCTCGGAGAAAGGCGTGGGCGTGGCCTCCTTCGGCGGCGGCGGCATCCTCGGCCCGAACGAGTACTCGCTGCAGATCAACTCCAACTACAACGCCACCACCAGCGTCTGCGGCGGCCGCTCCGGCTGCACCGTGTGGCAGCAGTTCGTCTACGCCACCGACTACGAGACCCAGGGCCAGGCTGCGGTGTTCATGCAGTACTGGCTGATCGGCTACGGCAGCAGCTGCCCGAGCGGCTGGATGAGCGGCGGCGGTTCGGACTGCTACCGCAACAGCAATGCGGTCAGCGCGCCGGACGTGCCGGCCACGCAACTGGCCAACCTCAAGCTGACCGGTTCGGCCACCGCCAACGGCAACGACACCATCACCTTCACCAACAACGGCACCGCCTACAGCGTCAGCGCCAGGGACAGCGTGGTCAAGCTGGCCACCGTGTGGAAGGACGCCGAGTTCAACGTGGTCGGCAACGCCGGCGGTTCCAGCGCCAACTTCAACTCCGGCTCGTCGATCACGGTGAAGGTGGCCGCCACCAACGGCTCCACCGCCGCCCCGACCTGCGCGGCCAATGCCGGCAGCACCGGCGAGACCAACAACCTCAACCTGGGCAGCTGCTCGACGGCCGGCGGCAGCACGCCGTCGATCACCTTCACCGAGTCCAACTGAGTCCGTCGCGCCGGTCCGCATGGCGGCCGGCGCGTTCTTCCGCAGCGTGACCCGGACTGCGCCGCACCGCAGCAACGCGGCGCGGCGCAGCCGCTACCATGGCGCTCCCTCTTTGCGACGGTGCGCACATGGCTTCCGCTTCCCCCGATTCCCAAGCGGCCGATATCGCCTTCATCGGCGGCGGCAACATGGCGCGCAGCCTGATCGCCGGGCTGGTCCGGCAGGGCGCCGATCCGCGCCGCATCCGTGTGGCCGAGCCGGTGGCGGCGCTGCGCGAAGCCCTGGTCGCCGAGTACGGCGTCCACGCCGTCGCCTCCGCGGCCGAGGCCGCCGACGGCGCGGCGCTGTGGATGTTCGCGGTCAAGCCGCAAGTGCTGCGTGGGGTCTGCACCGAACTGGCCACGCTGGCGCAGGCGCAGCGGCCATTGCTGGTGTCCATCGCCGCCGGCATCACCACCGCGCAATTGGACCGCTGGCTAGGCGGTGGTCACACCCTGGTCCGCGCGATGCCCAACACCCCGGCCCTGCTCGGCGCCGGCGTCACCGGCCTGTTCGCCAGCGACGGCGTCGATGCCGGCCAGCGCGCTCACGCCGAGCGCGTATTGGCCGCGGCCGGGGTCACCGTGTGGGTCGAGGACGAAGCGCTGATCGATGCGGTCACCGCGGTGTCCGGCAGTGGGCCCGCCTACGTGTTCCTGCTCGCCGAGGCGATGGAAGCGGCCGGCATCGCGCAGGGCCTGCCCGCCGACACCGCGCGCACCCTGACCCTGCAGACCGTGCTCGGCGCGGCGCGCATGCTCACCGAATCCGGCGAGGCGCCGAGCGAACTGCGCCGGCGGGTGACCTCGCCCAACGGCACCACCCAGGCCGCGATCGAGACCTTCCAGCGCGGTGGCTTCGAGGCGCTGACTGAAGCAGCGATCGCCGCGGCGGCGCAACGCGGCCGTGCCCTGTCCGCCGCCAACGACGACTGAGCGCGGCGGGCACCAGACGGGCACGGACGGTACTCGGCATCGGCGTCGCTCCCTCGTACACTGCGACTCCTGCGCGCCGTCCGTATCCCCCGGGCGACTGCGTAAGACCTGTTGTTCGCCACGCCAACCCGGAGAACGCCGATGCGTGTCCTGCCCGTTGCGCTGCTGTGCCTGGCCCTGGCCGCCTGCTCGGACCAGGACACCCCACGCCCGGCGACACTGCTCGCCGCCACCCCGGCGCAGGCCGATTTCGGCACGCTGCGCGTGCACTACAACGCCTTGCCCACCCTGGCGATGAGCGAAGACGTGGCGCGCCGCTACGGCATCGCCCGCGAGGCCGACACCGCGTTGGTGATGATCGCGCTGCGCACCCTGCATGGCGGCGAGGAAGCACCGGCTGTGGGCACGGTGGAGGCGGTGGCGACCGACCTCAGCGGCCAGCGCCAGCCGGTGGCGCTGCGCGCGGTCCGCACCGACGCCTACACCGACTACGTTGGCACCGTAAGCAGCAGCGCCCACGACCAGCTGCGCTTCGTGGTGCAGGTGCGCAGTGCCGACGGCACCGGCACGGTGCGCTTCACCCGTAACTTCTAGCGCGTAGCGCGCGTCCGCGTTGCGCAGGCAAGACAAACCGCCGTAGCAGCGGCTCTTGTCGCCTGTTTGGGAACAGCCGCGACCGGGAATCCCCGGTCGCGGCTGCAACCGCGCCTACGGAAAGATCGATAGACCGACCGGCGCAGAGCGAGCGCGGTCAATTGTGGGAGGGACTTCAGTCCCGACGCGGTAGCGGTGGACGTCGCGGCATTGCCGCTTATGTGCGCTCAGATGATGCGCCGGACACTGCATGCAGTCGGGACTGAAGTCCCCCCCACATCGTCTCGATCGCACATCGTGGCGCCGTCGCGGGTCGTAGCAGCGGCTCTTGCCCCTGCTTTGGGATCAGCCGCGACCTGGCGTTACCGGGAAAGCCCGGTCTAGGCTGAAGCCGCTCCTCGCGTGCGCCCTGGAGCTATTTGGCCTTGCCGCACACCGCATGCAGCCGCACCTGACGCAACAGGCTGCACCAGCAAGCGACGGCGCGACATCACACTAGCCGCACCACCGCGCGCGCCGCCTCGCGAATCCCGAATCCCGGCACTGCGTCAGCTCCCAGGCGCCTGCTGCGCCCGCTCCTGCACCTTGGCCTCGCGCAGTTCCTTCTCCGAGGTGCGCAGCGCCTTGACGTCGAGCGGGCGGATGCTGTCGATGCGGCACGGCAGGCGAATCGCGGCGGGGCCGCCGCCGAGCACCAGCACGTCGTCGAACTTAGCCGAGACCTGGCTGCCGAAATGGGTGATGGCGATGCTGGGGGCGAAATCCAGGTCCTGGCAGGTGCCGGCGAATTCCAGCAGATAGGCCTGGTTCGGGCGCGTCCACACCGCCAGCGCGCTGTCGCCGAGTGCGGTCCAGCCACTGAGCCGGTTGAAGTACTGGAAGTCGCGCACCGGCGCACCGGCGTGGGCGCGGTACAGGGTCAGACGCTCGTCGTCGCTGAGCCGGTTGGTGGCACAGCCGGCCAGCACGGCCGTGGCGACGAGGGAGGACAGCAGCAGGCGTTTCATGGCAGTGCTCCCGATGGTGTGGAGCGCATCATGCGCCCGCCGCCGTGCACGCGAGCGTGGATAAGCGCGCGGCGTTCAGCGACAAGGCAGCCAACGCGTGCGGCGACAGCAGCGCTTACTGCGAAGCACCACGCGCGGACTCGCAGAAGCGCTGCCGGTACTCCAGCGCCTTGGGCATCAGCGCCTGCAGGTTCTGGATGCGGGTGCCCGGATTGGGATGGGTGGAGGCGAACTCCGGCGGCGCCTGGCCGCCACTGCTGGCGCTCATCCGCTCCCACAGCGGCACCGCCTCGCGCGGGTCGAAACAGGCCGCCGCGGCCAGCATCAGGCCCACTTCGTCGGCCTGGGTCTCGTGGCTGCGCGCGTACGGCAGCAGGTAGCCATAGCCCATCGCCGCCATCGCCATCTGCTGCTGTTGCGGATCCAGGCCGCCGGCGGCGCCGGCCATCTGCCCGATCTGGGTCAGCTTCTGCTGGGCCATGCGCTGCGCGCCATGCCGCAGCAGCGCATGCGCGATCTCGTGGCCCATCACCACCGCCATCGCGTCGGCGTTCTTGGCCACCGGCAGCAGCCCGGTGTAGACCGCCATCTTGCCGCCGGGGAGGCAGAACGCATTGGCCTGGTCGGACTCGATCACGTTGACGTCCCAGTCGAAGCCGCGCGCGTAATGCTTGGCCTGCATGCCGTGCTCGGCGGCCAGCGCGTCCTCGACCACGTCGACCTTGGCGATCAGCCGCTGCGCGATCGCACGCACCTGCTGCGCCACCTGCGACTGCGGATCGACCGGATGTTCCTGCGCCAGGATCTCCTGGTACGCCTGCAGACCCAGCGCCTTCTCGTCCTCCACATTCAACGAGCGGTCGATCAGCACCTGCTCGCCGGTGTACGGATCCTCGCTGCGGTTGGAGAACCAGTAGAACCCGGCATACACGGCAAAGCCCAGCAGTACCAGCCAGCGCACCCCGCCCAGCGGTCCACGGCGGCCGCCGCCCGGTTCGCCGCCCTGGCGGCCGAAGACTTGGTTCATCGCACTGCCCCTCGCTGACTGGTGAGGCAATCTAGCGCCGGCACCGGCGCGGCGGCGTCAAATGCCGCGCACCAGGCGGAAGCCGACGCGTGCGCTGGTGCTGTCCGAATCCTGCATCAGCCGCCAGGCCGCGCGGGTCTGCTCCGGCGCATTGGCCCAGTTGCCGCCGCGCACCACCCGCGAGCGGCAGCCCGGGTTGTACCAGGCCGCGCCGTCGGCCGGCGCGCGGCGATAGCTGGCGTGCCAGCAGTCGGCGACCCACTCGCTGAGGTTGCCGGCCATGTCGTGCAGACCCCAGGCGTTGGCGGAAAAACTGGCCACCGGGGCCGGGCCCCAGAAGCCGTCGGTGTAGCCGACGAAGGCATTGCGCCAGTGCCGCCCGCTGGGCGAGACGTCGCCGCCGCCGGTGAAGTTGCCGCTGCCGCGCGGCGGCGTGCCGGCGTTGCCCCAGGGATAGCGGCCGCGGCCGCCGGCGCGCAGGGCGTATTCGAACTCGGCCTCGCTGGGCAGCCGGTAATGCCGCCCGGTCTGCTGCGACAGCCAGGCCGCATAGGCCTCGGCGTCGCGCACGCTGACGTGCATCACCGGGCTGTTCGGCGCCGCCCGCGCGCCCTGGTAATCGGACTGCCAGTCAACGCCGTTGCGGCGCACGAAGTTGCCGCTGCGCTCGTCGTAGACGGTGGAGTGGCCGCGGCGGGTGGCGCGCGGACGCGCATTGGTCGCCTCCACGAAACGGCGGAACTCGGCCACGGTGACCTCGGTGATCGACATGGCGAAACCGCGGTCGAAGCGCACGTAGTGCTGCGGCATCTCCGCCGGCGAGGCGCCGGGTTCGGTCTCGGCCGCGCCCATGCGGAAGCCGCCGTGCGGCACCACGATCATCTGCGGGCCACGCCCGCCGTCGTGCATGCCGTCGGTGAACACCTGGCCGGGGCGGAAACTGCCGTAGTGGGTGGCCAGGTCGATGCGTTCGCGCAGCATCGCCGCCACCGGGTCGCCGGGATCGGCGATGCGCAGCACGTCGCCCAGGCGCTCGCGCGCCGACTTCAATCCGGCCGGGGTGGCCAGATCGCGCAGGCCGGCATCGCGCAAGGCGGCGATGCGCGCCACCCGCACCTGCTCCACGCGCTCGCGCGCGTCGTGCACCGTGGGCGCGTCCTCGCGCACCCGCGC
>NZ_AQOK01000321.1:0-8076 GCF_000364645.1 Xanthomonas sp. SHU 308
GCGGGGGAAGGTGCCCCGAAGGGGCGGATGAGGGTACGTGCGAAGCCTCGTGCAACTGATCGCGTCAGCGCTTGCTACCGCACCCTCACCCCAACCCCTCTCCCGAGGGGAGGGGGGCTCGATGCACTGATCAGCCCAGCTTTTCCGACAGCACGCGCCGAATCTCGCTTTCCACCGTGCCCTTCATCGCCGACAGCAGGAAGCCCAGTTCGGCAGTCACGTGCACCTGCTTGGGCAGCAGCTCGATGCGTCCGTCCACGCCCGAGCGCGAGAACAGCAGGGAATCGCCATCCCAGTGCGATTCCAGGTCGAAGCGCTCGGACAGTTTCTTGGCGGCGGTTTCGATGGCCTTGCGCGCCTGCGCGGGGGTCTTGTCGTGGTCGTGGCGGATGTCGATGCTGGACATGCTGGCTCCTGTGCGGGCGGGTGCCCGCGTGAACGATCAGGCATTGTGCGTATGCGCGGTGCATTGTCCAGCGCGCGCGCTTCTGCACTCGCAGGCAACCTGCTAGGCTGCCCGCCGTGCACGATCTGCAAGTCCATTTCAGCAACCGCCAACATCCCGACCGGCCCCTGCGCGCGGGCGTGCATCGCATCGTGCGGCTGGCCTCCGGCCAGGTCAGCGTGGTCGACGACACCCAGGGCGCGTTGCTGCTGGCGCAGTTCTGCCTGGACCGGCGCGGCCTGTGGCTGCAGGTCGCCAACGGCAGCCGCGGCATCCACGTCAACGGCCGCCCGGTGCGGCGCATGGCCCTGCTGCGCGCCGGCGACGCGGTCTACGCCGACGGCGTGGAGATGGTGGTGCAGGGCAAGTGCGAGCCGCTGCAGCGCCTGCCCGAGGTCAGCGAGGCCGAGCACGACGATCCGCGCCTGGTGCTGCGTGGCGTCGGCGGTCCGCACCATGGCCGCAGTTTCACCGTGGACCGGGTACGCAGCATCGGCCGCCTGCGTGAGTGCGACATCCGCATCGACGATCCGGCCTGCGCCGAGCAGCACGCGCGCCTGGAACGGCATGGCGAGCGGGTGCTACTGCGCGGCTTCGGTGAGGCGCAGACCCAGGTCAATGGCGTGGCCGTGCGCAGCTGTTGGCTGCAGCCCGGCGACCAGGTGGTATTCGATGCCCAGCACCGCTTCGTGCTGGAAGTCCCGCAGGTCGTCGGTGCCGAGCCGTTGCGCGACGACCCGGCACTGGCCGCGCTGGCGCTGACCCCGGCGGTGGCGCCGCGCCCTGCCACCGCGCGGCGCTGGCCGTGGCTGTTGCTCAGCGCCTTGTTGCTGGCCGCCGCGCTCAGCGGCCTGCTGTGGTTCGGCGCGCGCTGAGCGCCCGCCAGCCGCGCCAGCCCAGCAGCACCGCCAGGATCGCCGCGTACAGCAGCGGTTCGCGGATGTCCGACTTCACCAGCCACCAGAAGTGCAGCACGGCGAGCACGCCGATCGCATAGATCGCCTTGTGCAGCTTGCCCCAGTTGCGCTTGAGCCGGCGCATCCAGCCCTGGGTGGAGGTGATCGCCAGCGGCACCAGCAGCAACCAGGCCAGGAAGCCGACGGTGATGTACGGGCGTTTGACGATCTCCTCGAAGATCTGCGTCCAGTAGCCGCGCAGGTCCAGCCCCAGATAGGCCGCCAGATGCACGGTCGCATAGAAGAACGCGTACAGCCCGAGCATGCGCCGGAAGCGCAGCAGCACCGATTGCCCGATCAGTTGCCGCAGCGGGGTGATGGCCAGAGTCAACAGCAGCAGCCGCAGCGCCCACAACCCGGTGCGGTGCTCGACCTCGGCCACCGGATCGGCACCGAGCGCATCGCTGCCGGTCTGCCACACCTGCCAGAACTGCCAGCCCAGGTACGCCATCGGCGCCAGCGCCAGCGCATGCACCACCGCCTTGGCGGCGATCAACGAAGCAGAGGTCTTAGCCATGCGCCGTCATCGCGCCGTGTTGGCACAGGCGCCACGCGGCACGCCGACTGCGACTCCAGCTGTCGCGCGAGGCAACCACCAGGCGCCGTGCTTTTCCCATTCCCGATTCCCAGTTCCCCATTCCCAGCCTCTCCTCAATACCATTTCTTCAGATCCATCCCCGCATACAGCGACGCCACCTGGTCGGCATAGCCGTTGAACGGGCGGGTGGGAATGCGCTCGGCGAACAGCTTGCTGGCCTTGCCGGCGATACGGCGCTCGGTCTTCTGGCTCCAGCGCGGATGGTCCACCGCCGGATTGACGTTGGAGAAGAACCCGTACTCGGAGGGTTGCAGCTCGTGCCAGGCGGTTTCCGGCATGCGCTCGACGAAGCGGATCTCGACGATCGACTTGATGCTCTTGAAGCCGTACTTCCACGGCACCACCAGCCGCAGCGGCGCGCCGTTCTGCTGCGGCAGCGGCTTGCCGTACAGGCCGGTGGCGAGCAGGGTCAGCGGGTGCATGGCCTCGTCGATGCGCAGGCCTTCCCTGTACGGCCAGTCGATCGAGCTGTAGCGGATGCCGGGCATCTGCTTGGGATCGGCCAGGGTGGTGAAGGCGACATACTTGGCCTTGGAGGTCGGCGCGAAGCGCTTGAGCACGTCGCCCAGCGGCACGCCCAGCCACGGGATTACCATCGACCAGCCTTCCACGCAGCGCAGCCGGTAGATCCGCTCCTCGGGCGTATGGCCCTTGAGCAGGTCGTCCAGGGACAGCGTGCCGGGCTTCTCGCATTCGCCGGAGACCTTCACCGACCATGGCGAGGTGCGCAGGGTCTTGGCCGCCTTCGACGGATCGGTCTTGTCGGTGCCGAATTCGTAGAAGTTGTTGTAGCTGGTCACGTCCTCGTAGCGGGTCAGCTCCTCGTTGGTGCGGAACCCGCTGCGCGCCTGCTCCGGCGTCACCACGGTCTTGGGCGGGGCCGGCGGCTCGGCGTCGGCGCAGCCGACCAGGCCGGCCACCGGGGTCAGCGCCAGGGCCTGCAGCAGGCGCCGCCGGTCGCGGTAGACCGCCTCGTCGGTGATCTCGCGGCTGGGAACGGTGAGGGCATCGCGCAACGACATGGCGGACTCCTGGAGCGAAGGGGGCGAGCAGTGGCGGGGACTTCACCACAGACTACGCATGCGCAGGGCGAATGGATGCAAATGCAACCTAAATTGCCCGGGCCGCAAGCTGTTGCGCTGCGGCATACTAGGGGTCCTGTCCGATAGGTGCCCCATGACGCGCGCGTTCAATTTCAGTGCCGGCCCCGCTGCCTTGCCGGAATCGGTCCTGCGCCAGGCGCAGGCGGAGATGTTGGAGTGGAACGGCGTGGGCGCCTCGATCGTGGAGCTGAGCCACCGCGGCGCCGAGTTCATGGAGGTGGCGGCACAGGCCGACGCCGACCTGCGCCGGCTGATCGGCATTCCCGACGACTATGCCGTGCTGTTCCTGGCCGGTGGCGCCACCACCCAGCAGGCGCTGCTGGCGCTGAACTTCGCCGCGCCCGGGCAGACCGTGGACTACGTGGTGACCGGGCACTGGGGCAAGACCGCGATCAAGCAGGTCGGGCCCTACGTCGACGTGCACGTGGCCGCCAGCAGCGAGGCCGACGGCTTCCGCGACATCCCGCCCCGCGCCGCCTGGCAGTTGCGCGACGATGCCGCCTACGTGCACATCACCGCCAACGAGACCATCCACGGCGTGGAGTTCCGCGACACGCCCGACGTCGGCGCGGTGCCGCTGTTCGCCGACTTCAGCTCCAGCATCGCCTCCGAGCCGATCGACGTGTCCAGGTACGCGCTGATCTATGCCGGCGCGCAGAAGAACCTCGGCCCGGTCGGCGTCACCGTGGTGATCATCCGCCGCGACCTGCTCGAACGCGCCGGCCAGCCGCGCGCGGACATCTTCGACTACCGCTCGCACGTGGCGCGCGACTCCATGCTCAACACCCCGCCGACCTGGAACTGGTACCTGGCCGGGCTGGTGTTCAAATGGATGCTGGCCGAGGGCGGCGTGGAGGCGTTCGCCGCGCGCAACCAAGCCAAGTCGGCGCTCGTGTATTCGGCGATCGATGCCTCCGGTGGCTTCTATCGCAACGAGGTCGCGGCGGCGGTGCGCTCGCGGATGAACATCCCGTTCTTCCTGCCGGACGAAACCCTCACCGCGCGCTTCGTCGCCGAGTCCAAGGCGGCCGGCCTGCTGGCGCTGAAGGGCCACAAGGCGGTCGGCGGCATCCGCGCGTCGCTGTACAACGCCATGCCCCTGGCTGGCGCGCAGGCGCTGGTCGCGTTCATGCACGACTTCCAGCAGCGCCACGGCTGAGTCGCCGATTTTTGTAGGAGCGGCTTCAGCCGCGACCGGATCGCGCCGGCGATCCGGACCACCGAGGAACCCCCGATCCATGGCCGCAAAGCCGAAGAAATCTCCCGCCGCCGACGCCAAGCCGGCCAAGTCCGCGAAACCCGCCGCCACGCCGGCCCTGGCCGACGTGCGCGCCAAGATCGACGAGATCGACCGCACCATCCAGGCTCTGATCGCCGAGCGCGCGCAGTTCGCGCACCAGGTCGGCAAGGCCAAGGGCAAGCTTGCCGCGGCGGTGGACTACTACCGGCCCGAGCGCGAGGCGCAGGTGCTGCGCATGGTGGTGGACCGCAACCAGGGCCCGCTCAGCGACGAAGTGCTGGTGCACGTATTCCGCGAGATCATGTCCGCGTGCCTGGCGCAGCAGGAGCCGCTGAAGATCGGCTACCTGGGGCCGGAGGGCACCTTCAGCCAGCAGGCGGTGCTCAAACACTTCGGCCGCTCGGCGGTGGGCCTGCCGATGGCCACCATCGAGGAAGTGTTCCAGGAAGTGGAAAGCGGCAACGCCGACTTCGGCGTGGTGCCGGTGGAGAACTCGGGGCAGGGCACGATCCAGGTCACCCTGGACATGTTCCTGACCTCCAACCTGAAGATCTGCGGCGAGACCGAGCTGCGCGTGCACCAGTTCCTGCTCTCGCGCAGCGGGCGGCTGGACGCGATCGAGCGGATCTATGCGCATCCGCAGTCGTTCGCGCAGACCGCCGGTTGGCTGCGCGCGAACCTGCCCAAGGTGGAGAAGATTCCGGTCTCCAGCAACGCCGAGGGCGCGCGCCGCGCGCGCAATGCCGACGATGCGGCGGCGATCGGCGGGGAGAGCGCGGCGCATGTGTATGCGCTGAAGAAGGTGATCATGAAGTCGATCGAGGACGACGCGGACAACACCACGCGCTTCCTGGTGATCGGGCGGCAGATCTTCCCGCCGTCGGGGCACGATCGCACGTCGGTGCTGGTGTTCATCCACGACAAGCCGGGTGCGTTGTTCGATGTGCTCAGTCCGTTCGCGCGGCATGGGATCAGCATGAATCGGATCGAGTCGCGGCCGTCGCATCAGGCGAAGTGGGAGTACGGGTTCTTCATCGATCTGGCGGGGCATGTGGAGGATGAGGCGATGAAGTTGGCGTTGGCGGAGTTGAAGGCGCATTCGGCGCAGATCAAGGTGTTGGGGTCGTATCCGGTGGCGGTGCCTTGAGGTGGTTGCGCGGTTGTTTCGTCTCTAACCGCTGCAGGTCGCTTTGGATTACGAAATAGGTGCATCTGTAGGAGCGGCTTCAGCCGCGACGGAGCGTTCCTCGGGATGAGATCTGTTTCTTCAACGACAACGACAACGACAACGACAACGGCTAACGGCTACGGCAAAAGCAACAGCAACAGCTTTCGCGCTTGCGCGCGAGTCACTTTTCTTTGCTTGTGCAAAGAAAAGTAACCAAAAGAAAGCACACCCGGGCGGGCTGCCCCGCGCTGCGCGCGGGGTCCGCGGACACGACGGGAATTTTCGGAAGGCACATCCATGTGCCTGCCGAAAACGACGCGCATCCTGCGCGTCGCCCCTCGCGGGGTTTTACCCGCCGTGTCCGCCAGCCCTCACGGGGGATTGAGAGCAACAGCGAAAGCAAGAGCAACGGCAACAGCAACAGCAGGAACAACAGCAACGGCAACGGCGGTGGCTGACTTGGTGTAGGCGTCGTGGCAGCAGCGCAAGCGCGCTGTAGCGGCGCCGATGTCGCCGGGTGGTGGTGAATCTTCGGGTGGTTGGACTTTCAGGAACGATGATGAGCAACGAGCAAGGCTGGATCGCAACGCGCGGCACTGCGCTGCAGGGCACGCTGACGGTGCCGGGGGACAAGTCGGTGTCGCACCGGGCGGTGATGTTCGCGGCGTTGGCCGATGGCACGTCGCGGATCGAGGGGTTTCTCGAGGGCGAGGACACGCGTTCGACGGCGGCGATCTTCGCGCGGCTCGGGGTACGGATCGAGACGCCGTCACCGTCGCAGCGTGTCGTGCATGGCGTGGGCGTGGATGGGTTGCAGGCGCCGCAGGGCGAGCTGGATTGCGGGAACGCCGGCACCGGCATGCGTCTGCTCGCCGGGCTGCTCGCGGCGCAGCCGTTCGACAGCGTGCTGGTCGGCGATGCGTCGCTGTCCAAGCGGCCGATGCGCCGGGTCACCGAGCCGCTGGCGCTGATGGGCGCGCGCATCGACACCGAGGCCAATGGCGTGCCGCCGCTGCGCATCCATGGCGGCCAGCCGCTGCGCGGCATCGACTTCGTCTCGCCGGTGGCCAGCGCCCAGGTCAAGTCGGCGGTGCTGCTGGCCGGTCTGTATGCCGACGGTGTCACCACGGTGCAGGAGCCGCATCCCACCCGCGACTACACCGAGCGCATGCTGTCCGCGTTCGGCGTGGACATCGAGTTCGCGCCGGGCCAAGCGCGGCTGCGCGGCGGCCAGCGTCTGCGCGCCACCGATATCGCGGTGCCGGCGGACTTCTCCTCTGCGGCGTTCTTCATCGTCGCCGCCAGCATCATTCCCGGCTCGGACATCACCCTGAAGGCGGTCGGGCTCAATCCGCGCCGAACGGGTCTGCTGGCCGCGCTGCGCTTGATGGGTGCAGACATCGTCGAGCACAACCACAGCGAGCACGGCGGCGAGCCGGTCGCGGATCTGCGCGTGCGCTACGCGCCGCTGCGCGGTGCGCGGATTCCGGAGGACGTGGTGCCGGACATGATCGACGAGTTCCCGGCATTGTTCGTCGCCGCGGCCGCCGCCGACGGCCAGACCGTGGTCAGCGGTGCGGCGGAGCTGCGGGTCAAGGAGTCGGACCGCCTGGCGGCGATGGCCATCGGGCTGCGCAGCCTCGGCATCGTCGTCGACGAAACCCCGGACGGCGCCACCATCCACGGCGGCACGCTGGGTGCCGGGACCATCGAGAGCCACGGCGACCATCGCATCGCCATGGCCTTCGCCATCGCCGGGCAGCTGGCGCAAGGCGAGGTGCGGATCCAGGACGTGGCGAACGTGGCGACGTCGTTCCCGGGTTTCGACACGTTGGCGCGGGGCGCGGGCTTCGCGTTGCGCACCGCCTGATGGTCTGCGCAGCACCGGCCGCGTGCAGGCGCGGCCGGGGGAAGAGGCAAGTCGGGTTGTCGAAACGTCAGTGCGTCGGCTGCGGACGCGGCGGATCGCTGGCGGGTGTCGACTGGGTAGCGCGGTAGCCGCTGCCGTCGTCGTCGCGGTCCACGGCCAGCCACCAGCCGGCCACCGCCAGAGCCAGTGCAATCACGATCATCCAGGCCCACGGCGACCCGCGATCGGCCCGCGCATGCGCTTCCCCGCGCGCAGACGACGGGCGGGCGGGGCGCTTCCACGCGTCCAGCGGCTGTGTCGACTTGTACGGGGTGGGCATGGCGGCAACTCCGGTGCCGTGGGACGGGTCCAGTGTCACCCAGGACCCGCCTCAGGGGTGTCACCCCCATGTGAACGCCGCCCGCGCGTCCGGGCGGCGGTTCAGTTACGGCCCGGGCTTGAAGTCGAACGGAATCTCGATGCTGGCCGGCACTGCACGGCCGTTCTGCTGCGCCGGGCGGAACTTCCAGCGGCGCACGGTTTCCATCGCCGCGCGGTCCAGATCGCGCGAGCCGCTGCGCCGGAGCAGGGCCACGCCGGCGGGCGCACCGCTGGCATCGACCTCGACCCGCACCACCACCGTGCCGGCATCGCCACGGCGCAGCGCCGCCGGGGGATAGCGCGGCGGCGGGGTCTGCCCTTCCAGCGGCACCGGGC
>NZ_AQOK01000322.1:0-2061 GCF_000364645.1 Xanthomonas sp. SHU 308
TGCCCGACACCGGAGTCGGCCCGGACCTGGAACGGCGGCTATCGCCGGCCTTCATCCGCGGCAGCGACTACGGCACCCGCGCCAGCACCATCGTCGCCGTGGACGCCGCCGGCCACGGCTGGATCCATGAGCGCCGGTTCGGCCCGGACGGAGTGTTTCAGGGGGAGACGCGGCTGGAGAACTGGCCCCCAGGGGCGGACACCGGGAGGCGGTAACGCCTGCGCTCAGCCACCACCTTCCAGCGACGATGGCGTGGCGGACCTGTGCTGGCACGTCGGGTGCGTGCAGTCGGGACTGAAGTCCCTCCCACAATGGAGCAGCGACGGCGGCGAAGCGAACAGAATCGGCAACGGCGACAAGCCAGGCTCCATAGCGCCGCCGGGGCAGCGCCGGCCCTGCGTTCGAGGCAAGAGAGCGAGCGCCAGAGCGCGCGTCTGTGAAGAAGAAAAGCGGCGGAGCCGGCCGATAAGCCGGGTTCTGTCGTGGACAGTCATTCTTCTAGGCGCACCGTCACCGGTACGCTCAAGCAACCTACCCGGACCCGACGCGGGCCGCGCCATGAGGTCCCTATTTGGTCTTGCTCCAGGTGGGGTTTGCCGTGCCGGTCCGTTACCGGACTCGCGGTGCGCTCTTACCGCACCATTTCACCCTTACCGGCCTGCTTGCGCAGACGTAGGCGGTATCTTTCTGTTGCACTAGTCCGTCGGCTCGCGCCGCCCAGGCGTTACCTGGCACCTTGCCCTATGGAGCCCGGACTTTCCTCGGCATCCCGCCGCACCGAAATGCGATGGGATGACGCGACTGTCTGGCCGGCTCCGCCATGCGTATTGTCGCATGTTTCACCATCAGAAGCGGATTCCATCCCCCTCTCGGGACACCAGCAATACCCGCGCAAAGCGGCTTTCCAACTTCCATTGATGTGCGTTTCGCGGCACAGCCAAACTTGCCGCCATCGGCCAGAGGTCGCAAATGACCAGAAGCCAGACTTGGTCACAGTACTCCAGGTAACCCTCAACGTTTTTGTTCTTTCTTGAGACAGCGGACTGCAGCAGATCCTGCGTCAAACTTGGGGTGCGCCACACGGAACCACCAATCCAGCGCGCGGGTTCATCGGACTTCTGAGTACATATCGTGAGCCCTTGAAGCCACTGGGGAAGGAGTTGCCGCGCACGCGCATCCAAAGCAAGAACGTGGAACATCGCTCCCGAATCAGTGCGATGTCTCTCCACGAGCGCCACAAGTTCGCGAACCGCCGGTTTTTTTGCAGGCGGCGTATCGTTGAAGGAGACATTCACAAACAAGCGGTGGCCGTATGTCTCCTCATACAACGTCCTCGCCTCGGCAAGAATGTTGCGTTGAGCAGCCTCTATTTCACGTGCTGGCAACCGCGACGCCGGATCGTCGCGCTGGAAAAGCTGAGTGACCTCGATACCAATGTTCGTGTTGCTGCTGCGGATCACAAGATCGGGCGCAGGTGGATCCGGTTGCTCCACAATGCCCTTGGGGATCTCCTCCGGCATGACCACCCTGGCGAGGTCCAGCCATGCCAACTCCCTTGCCTTCTGGCGTGCCGACTTGCTAGCCACCGCCGTAAAGCGCCTTGCGCGACGCACCGGTCAGTTCGGCGGCCAGCTTGGCGGCGGTGGACGGCGGCAGGTGTTCGCTGAGCTTGGCGTAGACGCGGCGGCCTTCGGCCAGCTGCGCGTCGGCGTCGTCGCCGGCGCCCTGCACCATCAGCACGAACTCGCCCTTGCGCTGGTTGTCGTCGGCCTCGACCCGGGCGTGCAGGTCGGCCAGGGTGCCGTCGAGCACGGTCTCGAACAATTTGGTCAATTCGCGCGCCATGACTGCCGGGCGGGCATCGCCGAAGGCGGCGCGGCAGTCGGCCAGGGACTCGGCAATGCGGTGCGAGGCTTCGTAGAACACCAGGGTGCGCGGCTCGCCGGCCAACCGCGCCAGGCGCTCGCGGCGCGCCGAGGCCTTGGCCGGCAGGAAGCCCTCGAAGGCGAAGCGGTCGCTGGGCAGGCCGGCCACGCTGAGCGCGGCGATCGCCGCGCAGGA
>NZ_AQOK01000323.1:0-1396 GCF_000364645.1 Xanthomonas sp. SHU 308
GAGCGGCAGCAGGGGCGGCGGGGGCCGCTGGCGGGGCAGTCGTCGGCGCGGGCGCGGACGATGCCGGGGGCGCGTTCTGCGCGGAAGCGACGCCAGCGACGAGGGCCAGCAGGACGGGAGTGAGGCGGAACGTGAAGGAGATGGACAAGGACATCGCTCGGCAGCGGCGGTGGCAAGGCCGCAGTCTACGCGGCCTGCGCGGGCCAGCGCAGCGGCCCTATGGCGTCTCCTCGCTCACCACTACCGTATTCTCGCTCGCCACTCCCGCGGCCGCGGCCGGGGCGGCATAGCGCTGGCGGTGCCAGGCGCGCCAACTCGCCCACAGTGCCCACGCGGTCGCCGCGAGCAGGCCGAACAGGCTCAGCAGCGAGCCGGTCCGCGCCAGCCAAGGCGCATGCAGGCCGTTGGCGAGGTGCAGCAGCACTTCTGCGATCACGAAGCCGCCCAACGCCAGCAACGCCGGGGGCAGGTACAGCCGCAGCATCAAGCGGGTTCCGGCGGCCATTCGCGCGCTCCGGGATGGGATGCGGCGACGCTAGCCCCGCGTCCATGCCCGCCACGTGAATGGGCGGCATGCGCCGCAGCGGCCGTTCAGGCGCCGGGCGAGGCCAGCGGCAGGGTCGCCACGTCGATCTCCGACAGCGGGCTTTCCGCCGGACAGGCCTGGTCCGGGAACCCGAAGCGCTGCTTCAGCGCCTGGCCGCAGGCGGTCAGGCTCTCCAGATCCACGTCCTTTTTGGTCTTGCACTCCTGGTCGAAGGCGACCAGGAACGCATCCTTGCGCCGCACGAAATCGTCGCCGCACTTGCGCAACTGCTTGATCCGTTCCAGATCGTCCTGCACCGCATTCGTGCCGTCGAGCCCGTACTGCTTGAGCTCGTCGCTGGTGAGCAGGCGCAGGCTGCGGTTGGGCACGGTCATCATCAGATCGGCCACCGCCACCGCCACGCCGTTGCGCTCCAGGTAGTCCTTGACGTTGCCATAGACCTCCTGCAGCTCGCGATTGAGCTCGGCGCGCGAGGTCGCAGTGGAGCTGATCCGCATCATCCGGTGGATGCCGACCTTGCCGGAGATCAGCCGGTTGTCGCCGGCGGCCAGCACGAACACGCAGGCGCTGTGGCAGACCGAACCTTCGCGCACCCACACGGTCCAGCCGGATTCGCCGATCGCATCGCCGGCGCGGATCGCCGCCTCGACCTGGCCGCCGCTGGAATCGAGGTCGAGCACGCGCTTGCCGATGCCGGTCTGCCTGGCCACCTCGGCCAGGCGCCGCACCATCTCGGCGAAGCCGGCGTTGATCTTGCCGACATAGCGCACCCGCATCAGCCCGCGCTCGCGGCACGGCGCCAGCGCCGCTTCCACCGCTGGCCGATCCAGCCCGGCCAGCGGCTGGGCG
>NZ_AQOK01000324.1:0-1431 GCF_000364645.1 Xanthomonas sp. SHU 308
CGTCGGCGGCATAGTCGGTGTCGCAGCTGATGAAGGCCTCGCCATTCTCCAGCGTGGCCTCGTCCCAGGCCTGCGGGTCGCGCTTGGGCGCGACCGCATGCGGCGGCGGTGCCGGCGGCGCGCCGATCGAGACCATGTGCTCGCCATCGGCGGAGGGGCTGTCGGCGACGGTCCGCGGTGCCGACGCCGGCTGCTGCCCGCAGGCCAACAGGCCCAGGCAACACAGCGACAACCAGCAGAGTCTGAACGGAACGGCCAAACGGAGGATCCATGGACGAGACGAAAAAGACAGGCGCCAGGCGCCTGTGGACCTAGTCTAGTGCCGCCGCGCGGAACCTCCCCAACTGCGCCTAAACCGCGGGCACTGCGGCCACGCGACAGCCGCGGCATTGCTGTCCGAAAACGGCCAGTGCGCCGCGCCGGGGCCGACTAGACTGGCACCATGCCTGCCCTCGCCGCCACCGACCACGCCCTCTACGACCGCGCCCGCCAGTCCCGCGACGCGCGCTTCGACGGCGTGTTCTTCACCGCCGTGCGCAGCACCGGCATCTACTGCCGACCGGTGTGCCCGGCGCCGCCGCCCAAGCGCAGCAACGTGCGCTACTACCCCAGCGCCGCCGCGGCCGCGGCCGCCGGCTACCGACCGTGCCTGCGCTGCCGTCCCGAACTGTCGCCGGAAGCACAGCAGCAAGTAGGCGAAGAGGTCGTGCGGCGCGCACTGGCGCTGATCGCCGAGGGCGCGCTGCAGGACGCCAGCGTCGCCGCGCTGGCCGCCGAACTGGGCATCAGCGCGCGTCAGCTGCAGCGGCTGTTCGTGGCCCAGCTCGGCGCCACCCCGGCGGCGGTGCACGCGACCCGGCGGCTGTTGCTGGCCAAGCAACTGCTCACCGAAACCGCCTTGCCGATCACCCAGGTGGCGCTGGCGGCCGGCTTCAACAGCCTGCGCCGCTTCAACGCCGCGTTCCTCGACGGCTGCGGCATGCCACCCTCGGCGATCCGCAAGCAGCGCACCGACAGCCCCGGTGGCGATCTGGTGCTGCGCCTGGGCTACCGGCCGCCACTGGACTTCCCGGCGATGCTGGCGTTCCTGCGCAAGCGTGCGATCCCCGGCATCGAGCGCATCGGCGAGGCAAGCTACGAGCGCGTGCTCGGCCCCTGCGAGGCCTCCACGCGCATCCGTGTCGAGGCCGATCCGCAGCGCCACGAACTGCGCCTGCACATCGCCGCGGCCGATCCGCGCGCCATTCCCGACATCGTGCGCCGGGTGCGCCGCGTGTTCGACCTGGATGCCGACCTGCGCGCGGTGCACGCCACGCTCGGCGAGGATCCGCTGCTGGCGCGCGCCATCGCGCGGCGCCCCGGGCTGCGCGTGCCGGGCGGCTGGGACGGGTTCGAAGTGGCGGTGCGCGCGGTGCTCGGCCAGCAGGTCAG
>NZ_AQOK01000325.1:0-2297 GCF_000364645.1 Xanthomonas sp. SHU 308
GTGTTAGCCGCAGCCGTTTCGGGCGTGGTGCTGGCCGGCGCGGTGCCGGGCACCGTGGCCTGCGGAACGGCCGGCGCATGCGTGGCGCCGGCATCGGCGTCCTGCGCCGGCGGCACCGTGGTCGCCGCCGCGACCGTCGCCGCGGTGGCGTTCGGCGCGTGTTCCTTGTTCCACTCCATCCACAACAGCGCCGCGACCATCAGCCAGGCGAAAATCAGGAAAAGGCGGGTCTGGTTCATCGGACAGGCAAGCTCGGCTCAGCCAGAAGCAGGTTCTGACGTGGATGTGGGGGAAGAAGGACGATCAGGCGGCGGCATTGTGCCGTCCGCGGCCGGGGCCGGCAATGCGCCGGCGCGACGCAGCAGGCGCAGATAGGCCTGGCGCAGTTGCTCGCCGCTGGCCTGGGCGGCGGCGCTGCGCGCCACCACCACGTAATCGCCGGGCGCCAGCCACGGCAACAACTGCCGCGTGGCCTCGCGCAGCACGCGCTTGATGCGATTGCGCACGACCGCACGCTTGTCGACCTTGCGCGACACCGCCAAACCCAGCCGCGCCGGGTGCGGCGCACTGCGCCAGTGCAGGCTCATCAGCGGCTCGGAACAGCGGCGCGCGGCATCGAACACGACGCGGTATTCCGCAGACGTGCGAACCCGCGCAGAGCGAGGAAATCGCCTACGCGGGTCGGGATGATTCACGGTCCGGATTGCAGGCGCCGCCTGGGGCGGCGAAGCAATCAAGCGCTCAGGCGCTTGCGGCCCTTGGCGCGGCGACGGGCCAGGATCTTGCGGCCGTCGGCGGTGGCCATACGGGCACGGAAGCCGTGGTCGCGCTTGCGCTTGAGGTTGCTGGGCTGGAAGGTGCGCTTGGTGGCCATCGGGGCGCTCTGATCTGAATGGGGCGGAAAGAACCGGAAATTCTATAGGATCACTCACGCCGCGGTCAACTCCCTGTATTGACGACGACAAGGGCCAGGCACGCCGGGCCTGTGGATGGATCTGTGAATAGCCGTGGGAAAACCATTCCCGACCCTGCGCGCCGGTGGTAGTCTGATCCATCCGCTTTCCTCTCCCACCGGCCGAATGCGCCGCGCCCGAGCGCGCCCTTCATGCCCGGTCTATCGACGAATTTAGATCTGATGGATGCTTGGCCCCGTTGCCTGGAACGTCTGGAAGCCGAATTTCCAGCCGAGGACGTTCACACTTGGTTGAAACCGCTGCAAGCCGAACAGCGCCATGACAACAGCATGGTGCTGTATGCCCCGAACGCCTTCATCGTCGAGCAGGTGCGCGAGCGCTACCTGCCGCGCATCCGCGAACTGCTGACCTATTTCGCCGGCAGCGGCGAGGTGCTGCTGCAGGTCGGTTCGCGCCCGCGTGCGCCGGAACCGGCCGCCGCCCCGCCCAGCGAGACCGCGGCCGCACGCACGCCGGCGCCGCCGTTGCTGGAGCCGTTCGCCGGCAACCTCGATTCGCACTACACCTTCGCCAACTTCGTCGAAGGCCGCAGCAACCAGCTCGGCCTGGCCGCGGCGGTGCAGGCCGCGCAGAAACCCGGCGACCGCGCGCACAACCCGCTGCTGCTGTACGGCGGCACCGGTCTGGGCAAGACCCATCTGATGTTCGCCGCCGGCAACGCCATGCGCGAGCAGAATCCGAACGCGCGGGTGATGTACCTGCGCTCGGAACAGTTCTTCAGCGCGATGATCCGCGCGCTGCAGGACAAGACCATGGACCAGTTCAAGCGCCAGTTCCAGCAGGTGGACGCGCTGCTGATCGACGATATCCAGTTCTTCGCCGGCAAGGACCGCACCCAGGAAGAGTTCTTCCACACCTTCAACGCGCTGTTCGACGGCCGTCAGCAGATCATCCTGACCTGCGACCGCTACCCGCGCGAGGTCGAAGGGCTGGAGCCGCGACTGAAGTCGCGCCTGGCCTGGGGCCTGTCGGTGGCGATCGATCCGCCCGATTTCGAGACCCGCGCGGCGATCGTGCTGGCCAAGGCGCGCGAGCGCGGCGCGGAGATCCCCGACGACGTGGCGTTCCTGATCGCCAAGAAGATGCGCTCGAACGTGCGCGACCTGGAAGGCGCGCTCAACACGCTGGCGGCGCGCGCCAACTTCACCGGCCGCGCGATCACCACCGAGTTCGCCCAGGAAACCCTGCGCGACCTGCTCCGTGCGCAGCAGCAGGCGATCGGCATCCCCAACATCCAGAAGACCGTGGCCGACTACTACGGCCTGCAGATCAAGGATCTGCTGTCCAAGCGGCGCACGCGCTCGCTGGCGCGGCCGCGGCAGG
>NZ_AQOK01000326.1:0-1196 GCF_000364645.1 Xanthomonas sp. SHU 308
GCCGCGCCCAGGCGCGGGGCGCGACCGGAGGCGACCTCGGCCACGTCGGCCACGCGCACCACGATGCCGTTGCGGATGGTCACCGGCGCCTGCGCGAGATCGTCGGCGCTCAGCGCCAGGCCGTCTGCGCGCACCACCAGGCCTTCGCCGGCACGCTGCACGAAGCCGGCGCCGGCCTGCACGTTGGCGCGCTGCAGGGCGGCGACCAGGTCGGCCAGGCCCAGGCCGTGCGCGGCCAGTCTGGCGGTGTCCGGATGCACCCCGTATTCCTTGACGTAGCCGCCGACCGTGTCGACGCCGGCCAGGCCGGGGCTGGAACGCATCTGCGGCGCGATGATCCAGTCCTGCACGGTGCGCAGATAGGTGGCGCGCTCCTGCGGTGTGCGCAGCAGTTCGCCGTCCGGCGTGCGGTAGACCTCCCCGGCCTGCCAGCCCGCCGCGCCCGGCCGGGCCAGCCGGGACGGATCGAACGCGGTGAAGTCCACCGTCCACATCAGTACCTCGCCCAGGCCGGTGGTCACCGGCGACAGCCGTGGCGTCACGCCGTCGGGCAACGCCTCGGCCGCCTCGCGCATGCGTTCGGCCACCTGCTGGCGGGCGAAGTAGAGGTCGGTCGCATCGGTGAAGATCGCGGTGACCTGCGAAAAGCCGTTGCGCGACAGCGAGCGGGTCGCGGTCAGGCCGGGGATGCCGGCCAGCGCGGTTTCCAGCGGGTAGGTCCCCTGCCGTTCGATCTGCTCCGGGGTCAGGGCCGGCGCCACCGTGTTGAGTTGCACCTGGCGGTTGGTGATGTCCGGTACCGCGTCGATCGGCAGCCTGCTCAACTGGAACAGGCCCACGGCGGCGAGCAGCGCGGCCAGCGCCACCACCAGCCAGCGGTGGCGCACGGCGGTGTCGATGATCAGCTTGAACATGGTCGCCTCCTCAGTGGCCGTGGTCGGCGTCGCCCTTGGCCAGTTCGGCCTTGAGCAGGAAGGCGTTGGCGCCGACGATGCGTTCGTCGCCGCGCAGTCCGCCGAGGATCTCGATGCGGTCGCCGGCGCGCCGCCCGACCAGCACCGGCTGCGCCTTGAAGCCGCCCGCGACCGCCACGAACACCACGTTGCGGCCCTCGACGGTCTGCACTGCATCGGCGGGGACGCTGAGCGCGCTGTCCTGGCCGTCGGTGACCAGCACCGCCGAGACCGGCGAGCCGG
>NZ_AQOK01000327.1:0-3792 GCF_000364645.1 Xanthomonas sp. SHU 308
GCCGACGCTGCCGCAGCTGCGGCAGGCGGTCAGCGGATGTTCCTGGAACAGGACATTGCCGTCGCGGTCCGTGACCTTGTCGATGATCCAGGTGTTGACCAGCGAGCCGCCGTTGGCGAACACGGTATAACCGCGCGCCACCGAGAGCGGCGTCAGCGAGGCGGTGCCCAGCGACATCGACAGGTTCGGCGGCAACTCGGCTTCCTGGAAGCCGAACTGGCTGATGTACTTGCGCGCGAAGTCCACGCCGATGGCGTCCAGCAGGCGCACCGAGACCAGGTTGCGCGACTGCACCAGCGCCTCGCGCAGGCGCATCGGGCCGCGGAAGCCGCCGCCGTCGTTCTGCGGCGACCAGGTCTTGCCGCGGCGGTCGCGGAACACCACCGGTGCGTCGAGCACGATCGAGGCCGGGTTGAAGCCCTTTTCGAACGAGGCCGCGTACAGGAACGGCTTGAAGCTGGAGCCTGGCTGGCGGCGCGCCTGGGTGGCGCGGTTGAACTTGTTGCCGGCGTAGCTGAAGCCGCCGACCATGGCGCGCAGCGCGCCGTTGTTGGCGTCCAGCGACACCAGCGCGGCCTGGCCGCGCGGGATCTGGGTGATCTCCCATTCGCCCGGCTTGTCGCCTTCCTGGATGCGCACCAGGTCGCCGCGCTTGAGCAGGGTGGCGGGGCTGCGCCCGGTCCAGCGGCTGGCGGCCACCGGCAGCACCAGCTCGGTCTTGTTGGCGAGCACCACGGTGGCGCTGCCGTCGCTGCCGGTGCCGGCGACGATGCTCGGCAGCATCCCGCCTTGCGCGTAGACGCCGCTCAGATGGCTGGCCAGCGCCGCCGCATCGGCGGTGGCCGGAACGTCGAAATGCTTTTCCACTCCATGCCAGCCGTGGCGGCGATCGTAGACGACCAGGCCCTGGCGCACGGCATGGTTGGCGGCGGCCTGCAGGGTCGCATCGATGCTGGTGTAGACGTGGTAGCCCTTGTCCAGCACGTCGCCGCCGAAGCGCGCGATCATTTCCTGGCGCACCAGCTCGGCCACGTACGGGGCCTCGACCTCGACCGGGCGCTCGTGCGGCGCGGCGTGCATCGGCACCGCCTTGGCCGCCTCGGCCTCGGCCGGGGTGATGAAGCCCAGCGCGGCCATGCGGCTGAGCACATAGTTGTCGCGGCGCTGCTTGGCGCGCTCGGGGTTGCTGATCGGGTTGCCGCTGGAGGGGAACTTGGGGATGCCGGCCAGCGAGGCCATCTCGTCCAGGCTCAGCTCGTTGAGCTTCTTGCCGTAGTAGTACTCGGCGGCGGCGGCGACGCCGTAGGCGCGGTTGCCGAAGAAGCTCTTGTTGAGATACAGCTCGAAGATCTCGTCCTTGGTCAGCTCGGCCTCGATCTTGCGCGCCAGCAGGATCTCCGCCAGCTTGCGGGTGTAGCTGTATTCCGAGCTCAGGAAGAACTGGCGGGCCACCTGCTGGGTGATGGTGGAGCCGCCCGGTACGCGCTTGTCGTTGGTGGTGGCCAGCAGCCACACCGCGCGGGCGATGCCCTTGTAGTCGACCCCGCCATGCTCGTAGAACCGGGCATCCTCGGTGGCCAGGAAGGCCTGCTTCAGCCGCTCCGGCACGTCCTTCATGGTGATGGGGTAGCGCCGGGTCTCGCCGAACAGCGCCATCAGCTTGCCGTCGCTGGAGTAGACGTACATCGGCTCCTGCAGTTCGACCTTGCGCAGGGTCTGCACGTCCGGGAGCTTGGAGGAGACGACGTAGTACAGCCCGCCTGCCACGGCGGCGCCGACCAGGCCAAGGAGGACGAACAAGACCAGCGCCCAGCGCAGCCAACGACGAAAACGGGGCATCGCGAGAGATTCCGATTGCAGATTTCTTGGGCGCAGAGTATAGAGTACGCCGGGGAACGGCTGGGGCCGGTTCCGGGGATGCGACGGGTTTGCTGCCGCAGGTCATGCCGTGACACGGATCGCGACATGCAACCGGGCGGTTGCCAATTGCAAAAAATTTGTTATTAATGCGCTGGCGCAACATTGGCGTCCAAGTGCCCGCCGGCAGGGGAAAATCCGTGGGGCTTATCCCAAAGAGTCAGCAGCCGCTGATCGGCATCGACATCAGCTCGACCGCGGTCAAGCTGCTGCAGCTTTCGCGTAACGGCAACCGGTTCCGGGTCGAGCATTACGCCGTCGAACCCTTGCCGCCCAATGCCGTGGTCGAGAAGAACATCGTCGAGGTCGAGGCAGTGGGCGAGGCGATCCGCCGCGCCGTGACCCGTTCCGGTACCCGCGCCAAGCATGCCGCGGCCGCCGTGGCCGGTTCGGCGGTGATCACCAAGGTGATCCCGATGCCGGCCGAGCTGGACGAGAGCGAGCTGGAAGCCCAGGTCGAGCTGGAGGCGGTGAACTACATCCCGTACCCGATCGACGAAGTGAACCTGGATTTCGAGGTGCTGGGCGTCATCCCCAACAACCCCGAGATGGTGCAGGTGCTGCTGGCCGCCTCGCGCTCGGAGAACGTGGAACTGCGCCAGTCGGCCCTGGAGCTGGGCGGGCTGGTGGCCAAGGTGATGGACGTGGAGGCCTTCGCGGTCGAGAACGCCTTTGCGCTGGTGGCCAGCGAGCTGCCGGTGGCCGCCGACGGCATCGTCGCGCTGGTCGACATCGGCGCCACCATGACCACCCTCAATGTCCTGCGTGGCGGGCGCAGCCTGTACAGCCGCGAGCAGGTGTTCGGCGGCAAGCAGCTGACCGACGAAGTGATGCGCCGCTACGGCCTGACCTACGAGGAAGCCGGCATGGCCAAGCGCCAGGGCGGGCTGCCGGAAAGCTACGAGGTCGAGGTGCTCGAGCCGTTCAAGGAAGCCACGGTGCAGCAGATCAGCCGCCTGCTGCAGTTCTTCTATGCCGGCAGCGAATTCAACCGCGTCGACCATATCGTCCTGGCCGGCGGCTGCGCCGCCCTGGCCGGATTGCCGGAGATGGTGGAGGAGCAACTGGGCGTGGCCACGGTGGTCGCCAACCCGTTGGCGCAGATGACCCTGGGGCCGAAGGTGCAGGCGCATGCGCTGGCCCAGGACGCGCCGGCGCTGATGATCGCCACCGGCCTGGCGCTGAGGAGCTTCGACTGATGGCGAAGATCAATCTGCTGCCCTGGCGGGCGGAACGGCGCAAGCAGCGCGAACGCGAGTTCTATTCGATGCTTGGCCTGGCCGCGTTCGCCGGGGTGCTGCTGGCGGGACTGATCTGGTTCTACTACGACCTGCAGATCAGCGGCCAGAACGAGCGCAACGCGTATCTGCAGGCCGAGATCGAGAAGGTCCAGGCGCAGAACAAGGAAATCGACACCCTCGACGAGAAGAAGCGCCGCCTGCTGGCGCGCAAGCAGGTGATCGAGGAACTGCAGGCCAAGCGCTCGCAGATGGTGCACCTGTTCGACTCGCTGGTGCGGACCATTCCCGACGGCGTGGTGCTGACCTCGGTGAAGCAGGAAGGCGACATGCTGACCCTGGAGGGCCGCTCGCAGTCCAACGCGCGGGTCAGTACCTACATGCGCAACCTCGAGGGCTCGGGCTGGATGACCAATCCAGAGCTGACGGTGATCGAGGCCAAGGCCCAGGAGAAGGAAGCCAAGGGTCCGATCGTCGATACCAAGGCGCTGCCGTACGTGTTCACGCTGCGGGTCAAGCTGCCGGTGCCGGGCGAGAGCACTGATCCGACCGCCGCCGGGACGGCACCTGCGGGTGCCGCTGCGCCCGGAAACCCCGGCGCAGCCCCCGCGGGCGGCGCGCCTGGCACGCCGCCGGC
>NZ_AQOK01000328.1:0-1269 GCF_000364645.1 Xanthomonas sp. SHU 308
GATCGCCGATGGACTGCGGTTGTGTTAACAGGCCCTAGCCGAGCGGCGCGGGCAGCGTGTGATCCTCGCCCGGAACCTGCTGGGCACGCTGCGCAATCGGGAACTGGCGCAAGCCGCCAAGGACATTGGCGCCGATACCGGACTGGAGCATCGGCCCGTCGCCGATGGTCAGCGCGTGGCCGGCATCTACCGGTGCTCGGTCATGCTCGCCAGCGGGCGCTACGCGATGCTCGATGACGGCATGGGATTCAGCCTGGTGCCGTGGCGGCCGGTGATCGAACAACGGCTGGGGCAGCAGATCGCCGCGACGCTACGCGGCGCTCAGGTGTCGTGGGAGATTGGAAAGCAGCGCGGGCTAGCCATCGGATAGCGATGAGGCTGCTTTTTCATCCAGCCTTTCGCTGCGCTTCCCAAGGAGCCTTCGGAGAAAACCGCTCGGACAGAATGTCCACGACGCGCCGCACCTTGGCGGACAGGTGCCGGTTCTTCTGCCACACCGCATGGATCGGGAATCCCTGAGTTTCGACCATGGGTAATACGCGCAGCAACCGTCCTGCGCGCAGGTGCTCGGCAACCAACCAGTCGGACAGCAGTGCGATGCCATGCCCCGCAAGTGCCGCATCGAGGATGGCTTCGCTATGGTTCAGGCCCAGCCGCCCGCGCACTGCCAACGGTTGACTGCGGCCGTGGCGGTCGAGGAAATGCCAGGGCCGCGCCTGCCCGCCGCTACCGAAGGTGATGCAGGCGTGTCGATGCAGGTCGTCCGGGGTTTGCGGTTCGCCGTGTCGGGTCAGATAGTCAGGATGAGCGACCAGCACCGCCTGCTGCACGCCCAAGGGCTTGGCGACCAGTGTGGCGCTGTCTTGCAGCGGCCCAATGCGAATCACCAGGTCGATGCCGTCCTCGACCAGATCGACTCGGCGATCGGTCAGGCTCACGTCCAGTTCGAGCGCGGGGTGCTGCGTGGCGATTTCCAGCAGCGCCGGCAGCACCCAGCGCCGGCCGAAGACCACAGGCAGATCGACGCGCAAACGCCCGGCCAACTCTTGCCGTTGCGTCGTCGCCAGCGCCTGTGCGTTCTCCAGTTCCGCCAAGGCCCGCTGGCAACCGTCACTGAACTGACGACCTTCTTCGGTCAGGCTCAGGCGGCGCGTGGTCCGCTGGAACAGCCGCACGCCCAGCGTGGCTTCCAAGCGGGCGATGCTCTTGGCGACCCCCGATTTGCTCATGTCTAGCTGTGATCTCTCAGTAGGTTGTTCATCCGGGGCA
>NZ_AQOK01000329.1:0-2504 GCF_000364645.1 Xanthomonas sp. SHU 308
GTTGCCCGCCAGCAGTGCGGCGCTGTTGCCGGCCTGCAAGGTGGTGCAGGTGAAAATGAGGTTAAGGCCGCGACGTTGAGCACTGTGTCGCGGGCGACGCAAACGGCTCACATCCCTGTGTAGCTGCAATTATTTATTATATTTAAAATTTGTTTTTACTTGTCCACCCAATTTGTATGAGAGAACAAAGGAAGTCCAGCCCTCACCACGTTGCACAGCGTTTTCCCTAAGGTTTTTTACTAGCGCGTACAGTATTGCATAGTTTATATCCGTCTTGACATCGGTAGATGTTATTCCATCTTTCTCAACTGTCAACACTGTGTTGATATAACCAGCTCCCACTTCAACCTCAAAAGTGAAACTATCATACCCATCGACTACACCAGAGTCCAGAAGTGCGAAAATTTCTTTAATTGTATTCAAATCTTCAATGATCATTTCTTCTTCCAAGGAATTTTATTGGCTTCGTTTTCAAAAACCACAGTGCTTGTTTTTCCATTGATAGTATACGTCACAACTAACGTGTCCGGCCTTGGCGAATCAGGAACGGACCTATTGAATCTTATGGTAGTCGGGCCAACGGTAGCTGTCGGATCATTTAGCGCACGCTTGATTTCGTTCTCATAAAAAACTTTATAAGCGGAATTGTTGAAATTTTTATCCTGAGCAAACAAATTGTAACCATCGCATGTACCGCCCTGACTGCATGCTTGAGCATGCCCACCAACGTCTGTACTGCGTCCTTGTCTTCCTGCTTCTGTTTGTCTCGCATCTCGCGGCACCTTCGTGTCAACTGGTGTGAACGTTAGCTCCTCCACCTGACCCGCACTATTTGTTGTGAAAGAAGAACCATTATCAAGTTCATATCGTGTATTTGGTGCTCGAGCGCTAGGATTGTTAAGCAACTCATACTCAGGAGAACCCTTTATAGCGTTTCTAGCATTTACTCTTACAACCGGCACATCAGATAAGCCATTCAAAGAAGACGTGTCAATCGCGTTGCCTTTTGGCACATCAGCTGCGACGTTCGAAGCAGGAATATCGTCGCCCAAGCGAAGAACCGTTCTCCCCCCGTTGCTACCCGCCGTTTCAGTAACCTCACCCACCGGTTTCAAGGCATTTACCGGCTCAAGGGTAGTGATAGGCAACGTCGTGGCTGACCTGCCCAGACCGGGAACAGCACCGGATGGAACAAATCCAATCAGAGAATAGAGTGCTTCTGCATAAGGCGTGGGCAGCCCCGTTTTGCTTAGCAGCATGCCACCTATCGTGGATGCCGGCTCCCCCGTCGCTGCCGTTTTAATGCCGGCGGCAGTCTGATCTGCACCCCAGGGTAGCAGCACACAGGAAATGCCAGTCTCTGCACACCCTCCAGCCCCTGCGGACATGGCTGCCATGCCCGTTCCTGCTTGCAGCACGCCGCCCAAGCGAGCCAAGGGATGCCCGTTACTGTTATCCCATTTGATTACACCATCCTTTGCGGCATCCCCTAAGTCGTAATCAAAAAGCTGTTTTTCAGATGGAATCCCTGTTTTCGCGGCAGTATAGGAACTGTAGTCTTGGTAAATTTGCTTCGCGAGCAAGTCGCCTAGTTGCTTGTACTCATCGCCCGCTCCCTTCGCTTCGAGTGCACCCCAGAACGCTTTTTCTGGAGTTCCATCTGCAAATTGTGCTGAGCATTTCACTCGTGCGCACGCAGCAGCAGTGAGGTCCGCCTGCAGCTGGACATCGCCCTTGCTTAGTTCCTTGATCCGGTTGATTTCTGTATCCGTCAGCATGCGGTTGTTTTCGACCGCATTGCGCGCGATCGTACTGCCGACGGCGACGTCGCTCAGACTGCCGCCTGTCATCCCGCCCACCAGCGCGCCGACCGCTTGCGACAGTGCCAGGATCGTCTGCTTGTCTTGCTCGGATAGATCGCTGGGCTTGGCGTCGGCGCCGTAGAGCGTCTTTGTCAGGTACTGGGCCGCCAACTCACCACCGGCGCCGACCAGTGCACCGCTTGCGGCCGAACTGCCGTTGGCCTCAGCCAGCACTGCGCCCAGTAGCGCATGCGAAAGCAATTGCGCGGCCGCATTCGGGTCGCTGCCGTGGTCGCCATCGAAGGTCCGCCCGATCAGTTGCGCCGCGTACGGTGCCAGCGCATTGCTTGCCACCTGCGTGCCGCTCTGCCCGGACACACCACCCACCAGCGCAGTGGTCACCGCCTGCAACGCACGGCTGTACTCACCTCCGGTACCCCATTGGGTTTGGCTGGTATAGGCATCTCGGTAGGCTGCACTCTGGGTCAGCAACAGATCCTGTTGCTGAGTTGGATCCAGTTTCGCGAACGCCGCTTGCTGATCGCCATTCAGCCCTTTCAGGTAGGCATCGCGCGCCTCGGCGGTCTTCTTCGCCGCATTGGCGGCGATGTCGCCCGCTACCTGGCGGCTGGTCTCCAGCACCGTCCCAGCTGCCGCGCCCATGGCCTGCTGCTCGGCCAGCACCTTGCGCACGTCCGGCAG
>NZ_AQOK01000330.1:0-5709 GCF_000364645.1 Xanthomonas sp. SHU 308
GCGCTTGCGGCCGGCGGCACGGTCCACCGCGAAGCGTTGCGCGGCCTCGACCGAACTGGAGCGCTCGTCGACCAGCACCACCGGCAGGCGGTAGCGCGCGCCGAGTTCGCGGGCGAAGGCGTGCGCGCGCTTGCGGTTGGGCTGGTCGGCACCATCGAGGGTGAGCGGATCGCCGACCACCAGGCCGTGCGGCCGCCATTCGGCATGCAGGCGGTCCAGCGCCGGCCAGTCCGGCCCCTGCGCATGCACGTCGATCACCGCCAGCGCGCGCGCGCCGTTGCCGAAACAACTGCCGACGGCCACGCCGATGCGGCGGTGACCGACGTCGAAACCGAGCACGGTGCCGTCGCGGCGGATCGTCGCGGGCGCGGCGCTGGCGGGCGCGGGTGCGCCAGGCGCAGGCAGGCCGGACTCAGGCATGCCCGCTGTAGTCGGTGAGGCGGAACAGGTCCACGCCGATGCGCCCGGCCGCGGTCTGCCAGCGCCGCTCCAGCGGCAGCTCGAACAGCAGTTCGGCATCGGCCGGTGCGGTCAGCCAGCTGTTCTCGCCCAGTTCGTATTCCAGCTGGCCGGCGCCCCAGCCGGCGCAGCCCAGCGCGACCACCGCGTTGCGCGGCCCCTCGCCGCGCGCCATCGCCTCGAGCACGTCGCGCGAGGTGGTCAGGTACAGGCCGTCGGCGAACGCCAGGCTGGAATCCCAGCCGTGCGCGCCGTCGTGGATGACGAAGCCGCGCTCCGGATGCACCGGCCCGCCGCTGAGCACCACCTGCTCGCGCAGCGTGGCGTCGATGGTCTCGATGCCCATCTGCTCCAGCACTTCGCCCAGGGTGTATTCGGAGGCGCGGTTGACCACCACGCCCATCGCGCCGTTCTCGTCGTGCTGGCAGATCAGCGCCACGCTGCGGGCGAAGTTGGGATCGGACAGCGCCGGCAGCGCGATCAGCAGTTGGTTGGCCAGAGGCGTGGGCAAAGCGGACATGGCCCCATTCTATCGTCCCTCCCGCGTGCGCGCTGCCCGGGCTGCGGCGGGCTGCCATAATCCGCCCGACCGCGGCCGCGACCGGTCGCCCAGGAGCACGCACGCATGGACACGCCCCCCGACCTGCCACGCCAGACCCGCGCCTTCATCGTGCTGGTGGCCCTGCTGCAGGGCGCACTGCTGTACCTGGCGCAGCGCGGCGCCGAGCGCGGCCTGTGGCCGTTCGGCTCCCTGGGCGGTCAGGTGTGCTGGTACACCCTGGTGCTGACCGTGCCGACCATGACCCTGCTGTCGGTGCGGCACCTGGGCGCGCTGCGCCTGTGGCAGCACACCATCGCGGTGGCGGTGCTGGTGGCGGCCCTGTCCGCCTGGGCGGTGTGGAACGCCACCGGCGCGCCCGGCCTGCGCGCCGGCCAGGTGCTGGGCCCGTTCGCTGCGACCGTGGCGCTGGCGATGTTCGTGCTGCTGCCGTGGCTGCAGTGCCGGCTGCAGCACGGGCGCTGGCAGGCGCCGTACCGCGACCTGTTCGAGCATGCCTGGCAGAACGCGCTGACCCTGGCGCTGGCGCTGCTGTTCGTGGGGATCTGCTGGCTGGTGCTGTGGCTGTGGGGTGCGCTGTTCGCGCTGGTCAAGCTGACCCTGTTCCGCGACCTGTTCCGGCAGACCGCCTTCGTCTACCTGGCCACCGGCACCATGTTCGGCCTGGGCATCCTGATCGGCCGCACCCAGCAGCGCGCGGTGCAGGTGATGCGGCAGATCCTGTTCGCGATCTGCACCGGGCTACTGCCGCTGCTGGCGTTCGTGGCGGTGCTGTTCGCGCTGAGCCTGCCGTTCACCGGCCTGCAGCCGCTGTGGGAGACCCGGGCCGCGGCCAGCATCCTGATCGCCGTGGTGGCCACGCTGGTGGTCTTCGTCAATGCGGTGTACCAGGACGGCACCGCCGACGCGCCCTACCCGGCCTGGCTGCAACGGGTGATCGACGCCGGGCTGCTGAGCCTGCCGCTGTACGCGGGGCTGGCGCTGTACGCGCTGTCGCTGCGCATCGGGCAGTACGGCTGGAGTACCGAGCGCTTTGCCGGGGTGCTGGTCGCGGTGGTCGCCTGCGGTTACGCATGCGGTTATGCCTGGGCGGTGCTGCGCCCGGGCGCGCGCTGGCTGCAGCCGCTGGCGCCGGTGAACCGGGTGTTGTCGTGGGTGGTGATCGGCCTGGCGCTGGCGACCAGTTCGCCGCTGCTGGACCCCTACCGCCTGGTCGTCGGCGACCAACTGCAGCGCCTGGCCGATGGCCGCACCAGCGCCGCGCAACTGGACCTGGCCTACCTGCGCTTCGACAGCGGCCGCCGTGGCTACCGCGCGGTGCAGGCGCTGCGCGAGGTGCCCGCGTTCGCCGACGACACGGTGCAGCGCGAACGCCTGCAGCGGATGCTGCAGCGACAGAAGCGCTGGGGCGACGAGGACGACGAAACGCCGCGCAGCGACGATCCGCTGCAGGTGCGCCAGCGCATCGTGCTGGCCGCCGGCAGCGCCGAGCCCGACGCCGCGTGGTGGCAAGCGCTGCTGGCCGGCACGATCGAGGACGGCAATTGCCGGCGCGAGCACGCGCACTGCGTGGCGCTGCGCCGCGACCTGGATGGCGATGGCCACGACGACGTGTTGCTGTGCAATGCCAGCGCCGGCTACGGCGTCGAATGCCGGATCCACACCGACCCGGGCAGCGGCTGGCGCGACGTGGCGCGGACGCATTTCTTCCCGCGTCGTGGCGACAACGCCGAGGCGCTGTACCAGGCACTGCGCGACGGCAAGCTGCAGGTGCTGCCGCGGCGCTGGCCCGACCTGCAACTGCCCGGCACCCAGCGGACCGAGCTTTACCCCGCCGACCCCAACGACCAGATCGACTGACGGATACCCGCCGCATGAGCAGCTACTGCGATATCGCCCCCGGGCACCCGGTGCACGGCCACTACCACGACCACGAGTACGGCGTGCCGCAACGCGCCGAAGCCGACCTGTTCGAGCGGCTGGTGCTGGAGATCAACCAGGCCGGGCTGAGCTGGGAACTGATGCTGAAGAAGCGCGCCGGCTTCCGCGCCGCCTACGCCGGGTTCGACGTGGACACGGTGGCGGCCTTCGACGAGGCCGACGTGCTGCGCCTCCTCGGCGATGCCGGGATCATCCGCAACCGGCTCAAGGTGCAGGCGGCGATCCACAACGCGCAGGTGATCCAGCGCCTGCGGGCCAGCCACGGCAGCTTCGCCGCCTGGCTGGACGCGCAGCATCCGCGCAGCAAGGCCGAGTGGATCAAGCTGTTCAAGCGCACCTTCCGCTTCACCGGCGGCGAGATCACCGGCGAGTTCCTGATGAGCCTGGGCTACCTGCCCGGCGCGCACCGCGAAGACTGCCCGGCGTTCGCGCGCATCGCGCAGCTGGATCCGCCGTGGATGCGCAGCGCATGAACGGCGCCGCAGCGCCTGCTGCGCCTGCGCGCTTCGCCGCCGCACCACGGTGGATGCCACGGATACGGCCGACATCGTGGGCGACGGCGGCGCTGCTCGCACTGGCCGCATGCCCGGCGCCCGCGCATGCGGCTGCCCCCGGGACGGCGACGCTGCCGCAGGTACTCGAGCAGCTGCGCCGCGAGATCGAGGCCGAACCGGCCAGCAACCCTACGCCGATCGACACGGTGCTACAGCGCCATGAGGACACCACTGGCGTGAGCTTCGACCTCGCCGCAGCGGGCGCCGCAGCCGCGCCACTCGTGCAACCGGCCGGCGTCACCGCAGACGAATGGCAAGCGGTGCGCACATACCTGGGTGACGCCGGCACCGCGCAGGACGACGTTTCCGAAAACGGCGACGACCACTACACCCTGCTCGATCTGGACGAAGACGGGCAACGCGATCTGGTGATCACATCCTATGTCGGCGGCACTGGCCTGTTCACCGAGATCACGGTGCTGCGCCGCGACCCCGTACACGGCTTCCTTGCCCTGCCCAACACCGCACCCGACACAGCGCCGGCGACAGGCACCTTCAGCATCAACGGCCGCGGCAGCGATCAGACCCTGTACTGGCTGCGCATCGACGGCCGCAGCTATGCCGCCTATCGCGACGGCGACTACTTCCAGGACACGCTGACGCTGTCGCGCCCGCTATCGCCGCTGCCACAAGAGCGCAGCAGCTCCCGCGTGCTGCAGGTGCGCTACCGCTATCGGCATACGCTGGCGCCTGCGCCAGATACTGCGAACGCCACGACCGAAGAGCAGGACGCCGCACGCTGGCTGACGCAGCACCCGCAACTGCGCGCGGTCGCGGACCGGGAGTTGCAGCGCCTCGGCTTCGACGCACAGGGCCGGCAACGCCGGCCGAACCCGGACGCGCGCTGCCCGGTTCCAGCAGCGACCAGCGACCCCGAAGAACGCGCGCAATGGCCGTGGCACGGGCCCGGTCACTATACGTTCGACTACGTCGCCGACATACGCCTGCGGCACGGATCGGATTGCTACAGCGCCAGCATCGTCGCCTTCCGCAGCAGCAACCTGACCTCCTACGCTGCCTGCTGTGCGCTGTGGCTGTACGCCGCGCCCGGCGAGCAGGCGGTGACCTTGCCGCTGCTGTCCAAGCGCGAGCGCAGCAGCGTCAGGCTGACCGCAGCGGCACCGCCCGCGCAGTGAACGTGGGCGGATCACCGCGGATCGGTCGCCACCGGCTCGCGCGCGATGCAGGGGAAATGCGCCACCGCTGCGTCACGCCGGAAACGGCGGCGTTGGCACGCGAGCACGGATAGCGCCGGGGGCAGCCCAATACCGCCGGCAAGTGGTTGGCGTTGAAGGGATCTGAGCTTCGGCGTCCTCTACCGCTCGCGCACGGCGTGGCGGTCGGCATCACCCCGCCAGCCGCGCCTGCCAGAACGGCGCCTGCGCCCAACGCCGCTCGCGCGCGTACAGCGCCCCGCGTTCGCGCAGGTAGGCGCGAAAACGCGCGAACACGCCCTCCTGGTACGCCGCCAGCGGCGCCGGGCCGGCACCCTGCAGATGCGCTGCCAGTGCGTGCGCGGCGGCCTCGCCGTCCTGCAGGGCCTTGACGATGCCGTGCGCGGTCAGCGGATCGTAGGCGCTGGCCGCGTCGCCCACTGCCAACCAGTCGGCGCCCACCACGCGGCTGAGAATCGCCGACGGCCCCAGTGCGGCGATCAGGCCATCGGCCTCCGGCGCGCGGGCCGCGCCCTGCGCCAACCACTGCGCGACATGCCGGGTCTGGTGCGCCACCGCCAGCCACACGTCGCGGTCCAGGTACTGACGTTGCCGGCGCGGCTCCAGCGCCAGGGCCAGCATCAAGCGCTCATGCGGCAACTTCGCCGCATACCACCAGCCGTCGGCGCAGGCCTCCAGCAAGGCCTGCGACGGAATCGCCTCGGCCTGCTCCAGCGCGAACACACCGGCGACGAAGGCCAGGCAATCCACCTCGTTGCGGGCAACGCCCAGCCGCCGCACCGCCGCGGCGGCGATGCCGCTGGCGTCCACCAGGAACCCGGCGCTCAGCCAGCGCACGCCGCCCTGCTCTTCGTGCAGCTCCAGCACGTGATCGCCATCGGCGGCGCGGCCGACCGCGCCCAGGCGCAGGCCGCGCAGCAGCGTGCCGCCCTGCGCCGGCACCGCCGCGGCCAGCATCGCGTCGAAGGCGGCGCGGTCCACGTGCCAGCCCTTGCCCTGGCCGGCGACGATGAAATCGTTG
>NZ_AQOK01000331.1:0-1430 GCF_000364645.1 Xanthomonas sp. SHU 308
GCAGCAGGCGCGCGCGCGCGCTGCGGGCGCGGCCCACTAGAACGCGACCGTGGCGTAGCCCGCCGACGTGCCCGGCGTGATGCCGGCGGCGGGCAGGCTCAAGGCCAACGCCATGCCGGCGCCGGGCGCGGGTGTGCCGTCGATGCTGACCTGGTAGGCCAGCGGGCGGTTGCAGGCGACCGTCGGCAGTGCCCCGGGCTGCGGACGCGCCGGGGCGCCGATCTCGCAACTGCGTTCGATACGGATACCGATCCGCAACATCGCGCCGCCGGTGCCGACGGCGGGTTGCGCCGCCGCGTCGACGCCGGCCACGCACAGGCTCGCCAGCAGCAGCGGTCGCAGGAACGGCGCAGTCATCGAGCGGAACTCCGGGGAGGACACAGCCAATAGCGGCCCTCGCCCCGACAACTTGACCGGCACGCTGGCGCCGTTCAGGCCTCAGTAGGTGACGGTGACCTTGACCACGTCGCTGTAGCTGCCCGGGGCGGGCGTCTGCCGGGCCGGGACCTGCCCGTACAGGGTCAGCGCCTGTGCGCTGCCGGTCCCGGTGCCGGTCTGGGTATCGGTATTCAGGGTGCTGCCCCAGCGTTGGGTACGCGCAGCGTCGCGGTACAGCTCATAGGTCAGGTACTGGCCGCTGACGCTGCGCATGCGGCGCACGTTGCCGCTGGCGTTCTGGCCATTGTCCAGGCTCACCTGCCAGGCGGTGCGGTAGCGGCAGTTCATGCTGAGCACGGTGGTGTAGTTCAGCGGGTTGTCGATCAGGCCGGACTGGGTGCCGAAGTCCAGGTCGGCGATGCTGGCGATGGTGCAGGTCGGTGCGGCGGTGGCGCTGGCCACGAACGGGAACTGCACCGAGGTGCCGCCGCCCTTGCCGCCGGTGGTGCAGGAGGTGGGAATCACCGCGGGGTTGCCGACCAACGGCTCGTCGTAGCGGTACTGCAGGTTGGTGTACACGCCGCTGAAGCTGTTCTGGTAGGTCCCGGTGGCGATACCGCTCTGCAACGGGACGCGCGCATAGATGGTGTAGGTGCCGGTGCCGCTGCCGCCAGTCGCCAGCGACGAGTAGGTCAGGTCCACCTGCAGCGGCGTGGAACCGCTCAGCGCGCTGCCCCAGATCAGGCTGCGCGCGCTGTCGCGGTAGAGCTGGAAGCCGAGGCTGTCGTTGAGCGGGTTGAGCATGCGCCGCGGGGTGATGCCGAGGCCGGCACCCTGCGCGCCCTCGCCGATGTTCAGGCACATGCGCACGTAGATCGTGCCGAGCACGCTGATCGCGCCGGTCTGGCAGGTCACCAGGATCTGTGCGGTGGCGTCGGTGGCGGCGGTGTCGGAGAGGGTGCCGAAGCTCACCGCCGTGGCCTGCGTGGTACAGGTGGTGGTCGCGGCAGCGCGCTGCGGCAGCAGCGCCGCGGCCACCAGCAGCAGCGCCG
>NZ_AQOK01000332.1:0-3433 GCF_000364645.1 Xanthomonas sp. SHU 308
CGGGGCACCTTCCCCCGAAAAGGGGGCCATGGTCCCGAGGGGAGAAGGGAGACGCCGAGCCCCTCTCCCTTCGGGAGAGGGGTTGGGGTGAGGGTAAGGAGCGCGCAGCGCCCCGCCGATGCAACCCCTCAGGCCGCCGGCAACCACAGCAGCAGCGCCGCGCCCAGCACGATGCGGTACACCGCGAAGGCGGTGAAGCGGTGCGACTTGATGTAGCCCAGCAGCCACTTCACCACCACGAAGCCGGTGACCATCGAGGCGACGAAGGCCAGGGCCACGTCGCCCCAGTTCTCGCTGCCCAGGCCGCCGTCCTTGTACAGCTCCAGGAACGAATACGCGCTGGCCGCGAACATGGTCGGAATGCCGACCAGGAAGGCGAACTCGGCCGCGGCCGAGCGCTTGCTCAGGCCCAGCAGCATCGCCAGGAAGATCGTCGCCGCCGAGCGCGAGGTGCCGGGGAACACGCCGGCCACCACCTGCGCCAGGCCGACCGCGATGGCCACCGTCCAGGTCACCGTCTCGCGCTCCGGCATACGCGCAGCGAAGTACTCGGCCACCAGCATCCACACGCCGCCGATTACCAGCGCCCACGCCACCGGCTGCACGCTGTCGGGCAACTGCCAGCCGGCCTTGCGGACGATGAGACCGACCACCGCGGTCACCAGGAAGGCGGCGCCCAGCTTGAAGGCGTAGTCGCGGTTGGCGCGGTCGCCCAGGCCGGTGGCCAGATCCCACAGGCGCTGCCGGAACACCAGGGTGGTGGCCAGGATCGCGCCGGCCTGGATCACGATGTTGAAGAAGTCGGACCGGTGGCCGAGCCAGCGCTCGGCGATCAACAGGTGCCCGGTGCTGGAAATGGGCAGGAATTCGGTCAGGCCTTCGATGATGCCCAGCAGCAGGGCCGACAACAGATCGCTCATGGAGGAGAGGGTCGCTTTGGGGGAGGGGAAGCTGCGCAAGGATAGAGCATCCGCCTCGCGCACAAATTTGGTGCGTTCAGGTGTGAATGCACCACTAAAGTGCAGTGCATTTGCATCCTTCGCGTGCACGCTTCAGCAGAATCAAGGGCTTGTGAGTGCCACACGCTTGGCATGGCGATTGCTGATACTCGCCCACGCCCTTCACAACCCGAGGTTGCATCGAATGTCTGCGGAAACTATTGAGAAGCTGGTCAAGGACAACAAGATCGAGTTCGTCGACCTGCGCTTCGTCGACATGCGCGGCGTGCAGCAGCACGTCACCTTCCCGGTCAGCATCATCGAGCCGGCGCTGTTCGAGGAAGGCAAGATGTTCGACGGCAGCTCGATCGCCGGCTGGAAGGGCATCAACGAGTCGGACATGGTCCTGCTGCCCGACGCCGACACCGCCTTCGTCGATCCGTTCATGGCCGATCCGACCCTGGTGCTGACCTGCGACATCCTCGACCCGGCCACCATGCAGAGCTACGGCCGCGATCCGCGCGGCGTGGCCAAGCGCGCCGAGGCCTACCTGAAGTCCAGCGGCATCGCCGACCAGGCGTTCTTCGGCCCGGAGCCGGAATTCTTCATCTTCGACGGCGTGCGCTTCGGCAACGAGATGGGCCACACCTTCTTCAAGATCGATTCGGAAGAGGCGGCCTGGAGCAGCGGCAGCAAGATCGAAGGCGGCAACAGCGGCTACCGTCCGGCGGTCAAGGGCGGCTACTTCCCGGTGCCGCCGACCGACTCGCTGCAGGACCTGCGCGCCGAGATGTGCAAGACCCTGGAGCAGGTTGGCATCGAAGTCGAAGTGCACCACCACGAAGTGGCCACCGCCGGCCAGTGCGAGATCGGCACCAAGTTCAACTCGCTGGTGAAGAAGGCCGACGAACTGATGATGATGAAGTACATCATCAAGAACGTCGCCTACCGCAACGGCAAGACCGCGACCTTCATGCCCAAGCCGATCGTCGGCGACAACGGCTCGGGCATGCACGTGCACCAGTCGCTGGCCAAGGGCGGCACCAACCTGTTCTCCGGCGACGGCTACGGCGGCCTGTCGCAGATGGCGCTGTGGTACATCGGCGGCATCTTCAAGCACGCCAAGGCGATCAACGCCTTCACCAATTCCGGCACCAACAGCTACAAGCGTCTGGTCCCGGGCTTCGAGGCGCCGGTGATGCTGGCCTACTCGGCGCGCAACCGTTCGGCCTCGTGCCGCATTCCGTGGGTGTCCAACCCGAAGGCGCGCCGCATCGAGATCCGCTTCCCGGATCCGCTGCAGTCCGGCTATCTGACCTTCGCCGCGCTGATGATGGCCGGCCTGGACGGCATCAAGAACCAGATCGACCCGGGCGCGCCCAGCGACAAGGACCTGTACGACCTGCCGCCGGAAGAAGAGAAGCAGATCCCGCAGGTGTGCTCCAGCCTCGACCAGGCGCTGGAAGCGCTGGACGCCGACCGCGAGTTCCTCAAGGCCGGCGGCGTGTTCACCGACGACTTCATCGACGGCTACATCGCGCTGAAGATGCAGGAAGTGACCAAGTTCCGCGCGGCCACGCACCCGCTGGAATACCAGCTGTACTACGCCAACTGAGTTCCACGCGCGGCGATGGCGAAGGCTTCCCCTCCCTCCTTCGCCATCGCCGCCACCTGCCCGGCTGGGGAGCCGCGCAGGTGGTCCGCGCCCACCATCGCGTCATCGAGTGTCCAGGGGATGGACCGCGCAACAGAGCGCTTGCGTGCCGTGGGCCACGTTCCCTCCCACGTCGCCGTCGCCGCCGCACCTTGGGTGCGGTGGGCCACGGCGTGATCCACGGAACGCATCGCGCAGCAGCACCCGCGCCGTTCGCGGCGCGGTCGATGGGCCCAGTGCCGGTCGGCCTTCGGCGGCCGGTTCCTTCCACCAACGGGGTATGCGCATGAAACTGATCACCGCCATCATCCGGCCATTCAAGCTCGACGAGGTCCGCGAGGCCTTGTCGCAGGCTGGGGTGTCCGGCATCACCGTCACCGAGGTCAAGGGCTTCGGTCGGCAGAAGGGCCACACCGAGTTGTATCGCGGTGCCGAGTACGTCGTCGACTTCCTGCCCAAGATCAAGATCGAGACCGTGGTGACCGACGAGCGTCTGGATGCCGTGGTCGAGGCGATCCAGGGCGCGGCCGGCACCGGCAAGATCGGCGACGGCAAGATCTTCGTCACCGCCATCGAGCAGGTCGTCCGCATCCGTACCGGCGAAATCGGCGCCGATGCGCTCTAACCCCACCTTGGAGCCCTTCATGAAGACAGGTCTGTTCGCCGGGTGGAAGGCCCGGTTCTACGCGGTATGCATGCTGATGCTGGTCAGCGCGATGGCGGTCGGCATCCCCGGCAAGGCGTTCGCCCAGGCCGAAACCACCCCGGCGCCGACGCCGGACGTGGTCACCGAACAACTGACGCCGCCGCCCGCACCGGCCGCCGCGCCGGCCGCGGCCGC
>NZ_AQOK01000333.1:0-2046 GCF_000364645.1 Xanthomonas sp. SHU 308
AGGCCCGCGGGCGCCCAGGCCGCAGCGCCCGCGGCAGGCACCGCGGCCGTCGCTTCGGCACCGAGCGTGCCCGGCAGGCTGCCGGCACGGGTCTGCGCCAGCGCATCCTGCAGCGTGCGGTAGACGAAATCATGGATCAGCCGCGCATCGCGGAAACGCACCTCGTGCTTGGCCGGATGCACGTTGACGTCGACCCGCGCCGGCTCCAGTTCCAGGAACAGCACATAAGCCGGCTGGCGGCCATGGAACAGCACATCGCCGTAGGCCATCTTCACCGCATGAGCGACACTGCGATCGCGCACAGAACGGCCGTTGACGTAGAGGTATTGCTGGTCGGCGCTGGCGCGCGAGTAATGCGGCTGCGCAATCCAGCCATGCAGGCGCAGGCCGGCACCGCTGTGGTCCACGCGCAGCGCCTGCCTTGCGAAGTCTTCGCCCAGGGTCTCGCCCAGGCGCGCGTCCGAGTACAGATCGCCCGGCTTGTAGCGCCGCGACGGCTTGCCGTTGTGCGAGACGCGCAGCTCCACGTCGGGGCGCGCCAGCGCCAGCGAACGCAGCCACTCCTCGATGTGGCCCAGTTCGGTGCGCTCGGCACGCAGGAACTTGCGCCGCGCCGGCACGTTGTAGAACAGCTCGCGGACCTCGACCAGGGTGCCCGGCGGCAACGCACGCGGCTGCACCTCGCCGACCTTGCCGCCGTCGACCTGCAGCGCCGCACCGTGTTCGTCGCCGGCACGGCGCGAGGCCAGGGTGAAGCGGCTGACCGAGGCGATCGACGGCAACGCTTCGCCACGGAACCCGAGCGTGCCCACCGATTCCAGGTCGTCCAGCGAGGCGATCTTGCTGGTCGCGTGCCGCGAGATGGCCAGCGGCAGTTCCTCGGGCGCGATACCGCCACCGTCGTCGCGGATGCGGATCAGGCGCACGCCGCCTTCTTCCAGATCGATGTCGACGCGGTGCGCACCGGCGTCCAGCGCGTTCTCCACCAGTTCCTTGACGACAGAGGCCGGACGCTCGACCACTTCGCCAGCGGCGATCTGGTTGATCAGGATCTCGGGCAGCTGCCGGATGCTCATGCCGTCCTCGCTCCATGCGCGCACAGACGCGCGCCGGTCGTGGCGACAGGACGAAAACGACAGCAGAAGAAGAACATCGGCACGGCTCGCGGCGCGGACGCCGTCATCGAGGATCAGCCGTTAATGATAGCGCCTCAGCGGCTGCCGCCGGCCACCGTGCTGGCCGCTTCCGCCTCGGCCTGCGCGCGCGCGGCGAACAGCGTGCCCGGCGGCGGCTGCCGGGTGAAGAAGGTGCTGACGCCATCGAGCACGGCACCGGCGATGCGGCGCTGGTAGGCCGGATCGGTCAGCCGGCGTTCTTCGTCGGGGTTGGAGATGAAGGCGGTCTCGACCAGCATCGCCGGCATGTCCGAGGTGCGCAGCACCGCGAAGTTCGCGCGCTCGATCTCGGGCTTGTGGTTGTTGCCGATCCGCTTGAGTCCGCCCAGCACTTGCTCGGCCGCATCTTCGGAGGACTTCATGTGGCCGCTCTGGGCCAGGTCCAGCAACACGTTGGCCAGGGTGCTGTCGGTCTTCTGCAGGCGCACGCCACCGATCAGGTCGGCAGCGTTTTCCTTGTCGGCCAGCCAGCGCGCGCGCTGCGAGGACGCGCCCTTGGTCGACAGCACATAGACCGAGGAACCGGTCGCGCTGCGGTTCTCGGCCGCGTCGGCGTGGATAGAGATGAAGATGTCGGCCTTGGCCGCACGCGCCTTCTGCGCGCGCATCGGCAGAGGAATGAACACGTCGGTGGTGCGGGTCATGTAGGCCTTCATGCCTGGCGTGGCGTTGATCTGGCGCGCCAGTTCGCGGCCGATCGCCAGGGTCACGTCCTTCTCATGCTTGCCGGTCGGACCGCTGGCGCCGGGATCCTGGCCGCCATGGCCGGGATCGATGGCCACGATCAGCGGACGCATGCCGGGCGCCATCTTCACCCGCGAGGCCGCGCTCGGCATCACCGGCCGTGCTTCGGCGGCAGCAGCCACCGCCG
>NZ_AQOK01000334.1:0-3308 GCF_000364645.1 Xanthomonas sp. SHU 308
CCAATCTCCGTCTTGTTGGGGATTGGACTCCAAATCGCCTTGCTACTCAAAACCGGGGGGACGTCGCCCCCTGATCAACGCTTCGGAGGTGCATTGCTACGGTTACCGCCCGATGGCACACCGGGCTTGGTTGACGGCCATCCGCCCGCACCTCCTTGACCACGCCCCTGCCTGGCTCCGGGATCGCCCTTGAAACCAACCCCGCGGGTATCTCCACTTGCACCACCTTTGCCCTTTGCCATGTCGCTTTCCTCAGTGACCGCACATGCGGCAGGAAAAGCTTGAACAACGACGCAGGCTGCTTAAGCCCCAAAATTTCACAAGCTTGGCCGTGGCAGCACCGGCCAAATTTGCGAAGTAGGCTCAGCGCTTTGCCGGCTGCTGGCTTGCCGCTGCCGTGAGCGTCCACTCAGTGAGAGTGCTCATGCCCACAGCACCAAGTTCGGCAGTCTCTGGTGCGCATCTCAGCCGCGCATTGCGGAGCTGTGGGACACTCAGGCCGTCTTCGGAGCCGCCCTCAGCCATGCGAATCGAACAACGAAAAGCTGTCCGGACCTTTTGGATGAGAGTGAAGCCACTTGCAGCACTGATGGCCATGTCGCTTGCCGGGTGCGCGACGGGTGGTCCGGTCGCGAGCAGTCCGATTGAAGGCCCCGTGCGGGTGGGAGAGATTGCCGCGGTCGATGGCCCCAGGGTGCGTCCCGACCGCGTCATGGAAGACAGCCGTTGCCCAGCCGACGTTCAATGCATCCAGGCCGGCCGACTGGTCGTCAGGGCGACCGTGCTTGGCGGCGGCTGGTCTAAGGAGGTGGACCTCACGCTCGGCGTCCCGGTCCCTGTTGCCGATGGCATGTTGACGCTGGTCGACGCCACACCCGTGTCGATTGCAAGCAAGACCGCTGCATCCGCTGCTCGCTTCACCTTCAAGTTTCAGGGCGGCCGTTAGACGATGCCCTTCACTGCACCTAGAACAAGGTCATCCTAGGACGCAGACACTGGGGCCACTGCTTCAACAGGCTGGCTTCTTGAGCACGTGGCAACAAACCAAGGCGCTCCGTTCTCGGGAATCCACTGAAAGAATAGCCACCACGTTCTAGGTAGAGGCGTTGGCGTTGCTTGCGCTCGCTGGACATCGACCGCCTGCTCGCCACAGGCGGCCGGAGAAATGGTTGTCTGCGTCTCGAATTCCTGACCTGCGGCCAATGGGCCACGCATGGACTCCCCAATACGCCAACGGACAACCTCTTGCTCCGAGTAGGGCGTGTCACCGTGCTGAACGATCTTCCTTTGCACGGAAACCATCGTCGCCTGGACAGCCACGGCAGCCCTGGCTTTAGCGTCGTCCAAGCTTTCATACATCAAGCAGCTGCAGGCCATGGCTGCTGATGCTGGCAGCGAAAGAGCCAAGCCGAGCAGCGCTTGGCGGATTAGAGTTGTCCTCATATCGGCTTCCCTCCCCTATGCGGGAATCATAGCCGGCGACGTAGATGGCGGGTCAGCTGCCTATGCCGCTGGACCTCATAGGCCTGGAGCATCCTCATAGGAACCGCGATTCCAGGACCGGTAGCGCCAGGGCACGACTTCTTCAAGGAAGGTGATTCGCGGACTCGGCGAGGAGCGCAGCGACGCGAGGCCGGCCTTCAGCCGCTCTGCATGTGCTTCCGGCACGAAAAGCCAGGGTCTGAGGGGCCACGCTGCCGGCACCCCACTGTCGCGCGCCAGGGCGACCTTCAGTCCTTCCCAATGCTCATCCCAAGACCGCAGCCGGCCTAGGAGCGACGATGCCCCGGCCGCATAGGTGATCTCACACAGGTAAGCCATCTGCTCCTTGAAGCTCACGGCCACCGCGTCGCAATACCAATGCGGGCCACTGGTGTCCGGGTTGGCGCCCTCGTTGAGCTGTATGCAGCATTGGCTGTTGACGAACAACGCACGGTCCGCTCGGAGGTAGTCGAGCACCACGCCTTCGAAGTGATCCAATGTCGCAACTCCTTCGCTGTTGCTCAGAGAAAAATTCTGCTGCCCAAAATTCAGAGAAAATACAAACAAACCAACTTAAATAATCCAATATTTATCATTAGTAAAGTTTGGAAAACTATATTTAACGCACTTTAGTTAGCTTATTTACTGCAACCAGTACGCGTGTTGGGTCCGGCCCGCTGGACCGTTCTTGGCGTCGAAGCTGAGCTCCGGGAAGAGCTTCGTCTCGCCGGCGGCCTTGAGCCGCTCCACGCGCTCCCACAAGCCCAGCTTGATGAGGTCCGGGTGCACGGGGGTCTTCCGATCACTGGCATCGGTCTTGAGGCTCTTGTCCTCGCCCATCCAGGTGAAATGGAAGATGGGGATGCCGTCTTCCTCCCGGCAATCCTCCAGCTCCAACCTCGCCACCTCGTTGGAGCGTGCGCCGGTGTAGAGCAGGATGAGCGGGAGCCACCGCGCCGCGTCGCCCTTCAACTGCTTGAAGTTCTCCGGGTCGAAGATGCGCTTGACCTGGTCGGGGGTGAACGCCTGCGAGCCGTGGCTCTTCGCTCGCTGCTTCTTCAACTGCTTGGGCACGGAGGCGTGCCCCGACGCCGGGTTGTCGCCTTGTGGGTAGTGGCCAGCCGTCTGCGCCCACTTGATGAAGTCCGCGCAGGCCGAGAATCGGTTGGTGATGTAGGTGATGACGCGCTTCTGTGCGGTCTCGTGCAAGAACCACTCTGAGAAGTCGGTCCGCGTCAGCTCCTTCAACATCACCGACTGTTTGCCTTTGCCCTTGCGCTGGCTCGTCACGAAGGCTTCCAGGTCCTTCAGGGCGCGGGTCTTCTGGACGATGGTCTTGGCGGTGTTCTTGCCCTGGATGCTAACCAGATACTTGTCGCGTGCAGCCGCGAGGGTCAGCCCCACCGGACGCGGTTCGCTGATGGGCTTGACGACTCGGCGCGGAGGGAACGGTGTCGACGACGGCACCGGCACTGCGTGCTCCGCCGCGAGCTTCTGGAACAACGACAAGTCGTTCTGGTCGTTGATCTCCACCTGTCCGAACGAAGCGCCGCCCGGCAGCTTCACGTCCTTGAGGATCAGCTCAAGCGACGACTTGCCCTCCAGGCTCTTCAAGAGCTCTTCCAGCTCCTTCCCCATGCTGCCGTTCCTGATGGCTGCGAAGGCTCGAGCATAGCGTTGCTGCAACAGGAGCGCGTAGCCAAGAGCAGCGCGATCACATGTCGTGCCGGCACTGCGCTTGATGACCTTGCGTCCAAAGCGTGCCTGCAGGTCAGCAGGAACGCGCAAACGAACGTAGTAGCGGCCGGTCTCGCCGCGCGTGAGGT
>NZ_AQOK01000335.1:0-4150 GCF_000364645.1 Xanthomonas sp. SHU 308
GCGTCCTCGGCGTGTTCTCCAGACCAATGATGCCAAAGGCGGGGTTTTTAGAGGTGCCCTTCAGTCCCGACTGCAGCACGCTCGGCCGCGTCGATGAAGTCGCTCGTCGCGGCCGATGGCGCAATCGCGGTGTCAGCGCCGCTCTACTGACGCAGATCGCGCAGGAAGCTCAGCGGTTCGGTCACGTCCGCGGTGGCGCGCCAGGGATTGATGTCCAGGCCGCCGCGGCGGGTGTAGCGCGCCTCCACCTGCAGCGACTGCGGCCGGCAGCGGGTCATCAGGTCGTGGAAGATGCGTTCCACGCACTGCTCGTGGAAGCCGGCGTGCTCGCGGAAACTGATCAGGTAGCGCAGCAGGCCTTCGCGGTCGATGCGGCCGCCGCGATAGCGCACATGCAGCGAGGCCCAGTCCGGCTGGCCGGTGACCGGGCAGTTGGACTTGAGCAATTCGCTGGTGAGGGTTTCCTCGACCACATCGCCATCGGCAGCGGACAGGAAGTCCGGACACGGCGGACCGTAGCAGTCGATGGCGATGTCCAGCGCATCGAGCGACTCGCCCTCGCCCAGCGTGTCCATCGGCGGCAGGCCGAACTCCATCGCCACGTCGGCACCGGCGCGCGCCGACAGGTCGGTGACGATGCAACTGCGCAGCGCTTCGGCGCTGTTGAAGCGCATCGCATTGAGCGAGTTGAGATAGAGCTTGAGCGATTTGGATTCGATCAGGTTGGGCGAGGCGCACGGCACGTGCAGGGTCGCGGTGGCGACACAGGGCTTGCCCTGCGCATCGAGCCAGCTCAGTTCGTAGGCGTGCCAGCGGTCCACGCCGAAGAACGGCAGCGCCGCGGGGTCGAGACCGATCTCGGTGCGCGCCGCAGCGCGCGGGATGGGAAACAGCAGCGCGGGATCGTACTGCGACGGGTAGGCGACCTCGCGGCCGAGACTGGAATCCTGGGGGGTGTTCATGCCGTGCAGTGTAGCGGGCGCGTTCTGGCTGGGAGGTGTATGGGGCTGGGATTCGGGATTGGCAAAAGCAAAATCTGGCTCACTTGGATCGACGTGCGTGCGTCGATGCGAGGCGTTGCACGTCGCGACCGAGGTCGCTTCCACAAAGGCTCACCGCGAGCCCGCCGGATGCACTGTGGGAGGGACTTCAGTCCCGACGCATTGCGCCATCGGCAAGCGCGCCACTCGCGCCTCGCGCCTGCATGACGGTTGACTCCCCGGGGACGATCGAGCGCCGCTCCAACGGATATGCGATGGGGCAGCACCGATGACGATTCCCTAAGCCGCCGCACCCACGCGCTTACGAATCCCCGATCCCGACTCCCCAATCACTGCTTCAAATAATCCAGCGTCACCTGCAGCATCGCGCGCAGGCCAACGTCCAGGGCGGTTTCGTCGAGCAGGAACTGCGGCGAGTGGTTGCTGGGCGCAGTCGCCGGGTCGATGCCGGGGCCGGTGGCGCCGACGAAGAAGAACATCGACGGCACCTGCTGCGCGTAGAACGAGAAATCCTCCGCGCCCATCTGCAGCGGCGGTTCGTAGACGTTGCCGGCGCCGACCACCGCCTGCAGGCTGGGCAGCATGCGCGCAGTCAGCGCCGGGTCGTTGACCGTGGCCGGGTTGCCGTCCTGGTCGGGCACGTGCGCCTCGGCCTTGGCGCCGTGCGCGGCGGCGGTGTGCTCGGCGACGGTCCTGAGGTCGGCGAAGATCTGCTGGCGCATGCCCTCGTCGAAGGTGCGGATGGTGCCGACCATCTCCACGTCGTCGGGGATGATGTTGTAGCGGATGCCGCCCTTGATCGCGCCGAAGCTGAGCACCGCCGGCTGCTTGGACAGGTTGGCGCGGCGGCTGATCACCGTCTGCGCCGCGCCGATCAGGTCGGCGCTGGTCACGATCGGGTCGATGCCGTTCCACGGCGCCGAGCCGTGGGTCTGGCGGCCGATCACCTTGATGCTGAAACGATCCGAGGCGGCCATCAGCGGGCCGCCGCGCACCGCGATCTTGCCGGCCTGGACGCTGGAGAACACGTGCAGGCCGAACATCGCCTGCGGCTTGAAGTCGCGGAACAGGCCTTCCTTGAGCATCAGCGAGGCGCCGCCCTCCTCGTTGCCCGGCGCGCCCTCCTCCGACGGCTGGAACACCAGCATGACCTCGCCCGGCAGTTGCGCGCGCATCGCCACCAGCGCCTCGGCGACGCCGAGCAGGATCGCGGTGTGCGCGTCGTGGCCACAGGCGTGCATCACCCCCACGGTCTCGCCGCGGTACTCGCTGGTCGCCTTGGAGGCGAACGGCAGGCCGGTCTGCTCGGTCACCGGCAGCGCGTCCATGTCCGCGCGCAGGGCGATCTTCGGCCCCGGCAGCGCGCCTTTGACGATCGCCACCACGCCGTGGTGGGCGATGCCGGTCTGCGGCTTCAGGCCCAGCGCGCGCAATCGCTCCGCGACCTTGGCGGCGGTGCGCTCCTCGCGGTTGGACAGCTCGGGGTGCTGGTGGAAGTCGCGCCGCCACTCCACCACCTTGGCCTGCAGCTTGGCCGCGGCGGCCGTCACCTCCGGGCGCTCGGCGCTCTGCGCCCAGGCCAGGGCGGGGACGGCGAACAGCATCGCGGACAGCAGGCGGGACAGGCGCGGCATGGCAGGGCTCCAGATCGGGACGCAACGGGCGTTCAGTCACTGTAGTGCATCGGCCGCCGGCGAGGGGCGGCCACGGATCCCGTTGCGGACAAAAAACCCTTGCGAATCCGTGTCAACCGATGCGCCGCCTGCGCGTTGCGAGAGCGGACGACCGGCCTTGCCCGCCCGCAGGGTCTGTCCCTTCAGTCATGGTCCAATCGCAACGCGCCGGCGATATGCTTTCTCGCTCGTCACCAGCCACTGCGGGAGGGCCCTCCACCCCGCCTCGCCACAGGAGTTTCCCCGGATGTCGCGTTTCTGGAAGATTGCGCTGCTGATCCTCGCAGCGGTGGCCGTGGTGGTGGTGGGCATGCGCGTCATGCGCGGCGGACATCACAAGGGCGGCGGCCCCGGTGACGGCATGGGCGACGACAGCGACAACACGCAGGTCCCGGTGACGGTCGTCGCCGCCACCCACCAGGCGGTGCCGATCTACGCCACCGCCACCGGCACGGTGACCGCGCTGAGCACCGTCACCGTCAGCCCGCAGGTCGGCGGCCAGCTGATGAGCCTGAATTTCCGCGAAGGCCAGGAAGTGAAGAAGGGCGAGCTGCTGGCGCAGATCGACCCGCGCTCGCTGCAGGCCAGCTACGACCAGGCCGCGGCGAGCAAGCGCCAGAACCAGGCGCTGCTGGCCACCGCGCGTTCCACCTTCCAGCGCTCCGACTCGCCGGCCTACCGCCAGTACGTGGCCAAGACCGACCTGGACACCCAGCGCAACCAGGTGGCGCAGTACGAAGCGGCGGTCGCCGCCAACGACGCGCAGATGCGTGCGGCGCAGGTGCAGCTGCAGTACACCCGCATCCTCGCCCCCAGCGACGGCATCGCCGGCATCCGTGGCGTGGACGTGGGCAACATCGTCAGCACCAGCAGCACCATCGTCACCATCACCCAGGTGCACCCGATCTACGTGACCTTCAACCTGCCGGAGATCCAGCTGCAGGACGTGCGCCAGGCGCAGGCGGCCGCGCCGCTGCCGGTGACCGCGCTGGACCGCACCGATGCGCATCCGATCGCCAGCGACGGCCAGGTCGACGTGATCGACAACCAGATCAGCGCCGACACCGGCACGTTCAAGGTCCGCGCGGTGTTCCCGAACGACGACCGCGCGCTGTGGCCGGGCCAGTTCGTCAACGTGCGCCTGACCCTGCGCACCGTGGCCGACGGCGTGGTGGTCCCGACCCAGGCGGTGCAGCGCGGGCCCAACGGCGACTACGTGTACGTGGTGCAGGCCGACAACACGGTCAAGATGCAGACGGTGAAGCAGGGCGCGGAAGTGGGCGACAGCCACGTGCAGCTGACGGAAGGCCTGAAGGCCGGTGAGCGGGTTGTCACCGAAGGCCAGTTCCGGCTCAAGCCCGGCACCAAGGTGAACGCGCTGAAGCCGGGCGAAGCGCCGCCGGAGCCGACCGAGGCCGAACTGAAGGCGGCCGAGGGCAAGCAGCAGCAGCGCGGCGGCGGACGCCGCGGCGGCGG
>NZ_AQOK01000336.1:0-3577 GCF_000364645.1 Xanthomonas sp. SHU 308
GGCCCGCCGCGCGCTGCAGCGACGCGGCCAGGCTGCCCATCGCCTGCGCATGCCCGCGCAAGGCCAGGGCGGCATCGGTGGGCAGCAGGCCGGTCTGCGAGCGGACGAACAGCGGCACCGCCAGCGCCTGTTCCAGCGCCGCCACGTGCCGGCCGACCGTGGGCTGGGTCAGCCCCAGCTCGCGTGCCGCCGCCGACAACGAGCCCTCCTCCAGCACCGCCAGGAAGGAGCGGTAGAGTTCCCAGCTGATCGTATTGTCCATACAGAAATGTATAGCTGGTCGGCGCTCTTCGCCAATTTTCTTCTGCGGTACCCGCACCGAGACTGAGCGCCGACCCCGACGGAGCGCTGCCATGTCCTCTTCTTCTTCCACGGCCCTGGTGCTGGGCGCCAGCGGCGGCATCGGTGGCGAACTGGCGCGGCAGATGCGCGACGCCGGCTGGCAGGTGCGCGCCCTGCAGCGCGGCCTCGCCCACCCCAGCGCGGAGCGCGACGGCATCCACTGGCACCGCGGCGACGCGCTGCAACGGGCGGACGTGCTGCAGGCGGCCAAGGGCTGCGCGGTGATCGTGCATGCGGTGAACCCGCCCGGTTACCGGCGCTGGTCGGAGCTGGTGCTGCCGATGATCGACAACACCGTCGCCGCGGCCATCGCCGAGCGCGCCACCGTGATCCTGCCGGGCACGGTCTACAACTACGGCCCGGACGCCTACCCGGCGCCGGACGAAGACGCGCCACAGGCCCCGGTCACCCGCAAGGGCGCGATCCGGGTGGAGCTGGAGCGGCGCCTGCAGGCCGCGACCGCACGAGGCGCACGCGCCATCGTGGTGCGCGCCGGCGACTTCTTCGGCCCGCGCGTGGGCAACAGCTGGTTCGCGCAGGGGCTGGTGCGACGGGGACGGCCGGTCACGACGGTGACCCTGCCGGGCGATCCAGGTGTCGGCCACCAATGGGCCTACGTGCCGGACGTGGCGCGGACCATGCTGGCGCTGCTGCAACAGCGCACGCGCCTGCCGGCGTTCGCCCGCCTGCACATGGACGGGCACTGGGACGCCGACGGCACACAGATGGCCGCGGCGATCGCGCGGGTGGCGCAGCGCCATGGCCTGGCGCCGCCGCGCACGCGCCGCTTCCCGTGGCCGCTGCTGACCCTGGCCCAGCCATTCTGGCCGCTGGCGCGCGAACTGCACGAGATGCGCCCGCTGTGGCGGCACCCGCTGCGCATGCGCAATGCGCGGCTGCTGGAAGTGCTCGGCGAAGAACCGCACACGCCGCTGGACGTGGCGGTGGAGGCGACGCTGCAGGGGCTGGGCTGTCTGCCGGCGGCGACACCATCGACATGACGCCGATGTGTGCGTAGGCGCGGCTGACGCCGCGCCTACCAAGATCCACGCAAATGGATCGCAAGATCGCCGCCTGTACAGGAGCGACTTCAGGGCACCTCGAACGACGCATCATTGCCGCGGCTTGGCATGATGTCCTGTCTCGATGGCAGGAGCGGCTCGAACCGCTCCTCCCAATGGCCTTCGCCGCTGCTGGAGGTGCCCTTCAGTCGCGGCAGCACCTTCCCGAAAAGGCGTCATCGCGACGGAGGCGCCTCCAACAAGCGGACGCCGGCTCAGCGCGCCTCGCGCAGCCAGCGCGCCACCTGCGGCGCGAAATAGGTCAGCACGCCGTCGGCGCCGGCGCGCTTGAACGCCATCAGCGACTCCAGCACGCAGGCGCGCTCGTCCAGCCAGCCGTTGCCGATCGCTGCCTTGAGCATCGCGTACTCGCCGCTGACCTGGTAGGCGAAGGTCGGCACGCGGAATTCGTCCTTCACCCGCCGCACCACGTCCAGGTAGGGCATGCCTGGCTTGACCATCACCATGTCCGCACCTTCTTCCAGGTCCAGCGCGATCTCGCGCAGGGCCTCGTCGCCGTTGGCCGGGTCCATCTGGTAGGTGGTCTTGTCGGCCTTGCCGAGGTTGCCGGCGCTGCCCACCGCCTCGCGGAACGGCCCGTAGAAGGCCGAGGCGTACTTGGCCGAGTAGGCCATGATGCGCACGTGCAGATGTTCGTCGGCATCCAGCGCGCGGCGGATCGCGCCGATGCGCCCGTCCATCATGTCCGACGGCGAGACGATGTCCACGCCGGCCTGCGCATGCGACAGCGATTGCCGCACCAGCGCCTCGACGGTGATGTCGTTGAGCACGTAGCCGCGGTCGTCGATGATGCCGTCCTGGCCGTGGCTGGTGTACGGATCCAGCGCCACGTCGGTCATCACGCCCAGCTCCGGAAAGCGCGTCTTCAGCGCGCGCACCGCGCGTTGCGCCAGGCCGTCCGGGTTCCAGGCCTCGGCCGCGTCCAGCGACTTGCCGGCCGGGTCGATCACCGGGAACAGGTCGATCACCGGGATGCCCAGTTCCAGCGCGACCTCGGCCTCTTTCAGCAGTTCTTCGATCGACAGCCGCTCCACGCCCGGCATGGACGCGATCGGGGTGCGCCCGGGCACGTCGTGCACGAACACCGGCCAGATCAGGTCGTCGACGGTGAGGGTGTGTTCGCGCATCAGGCGGCGCGAAAAGGCATCGCGGCGCATGCGCCGGGGGCGATAGTGGGGATGGGCCACGTGCAGGCTCCTGGGTGGGCGGATGTTGGGAGGCCGCGCCAGTCGCGCGGCCGATGCCGCCAGGCACCGCAGGCCGCGCCGCCGGCACCGGCGTGAACGCGAGGCGGCCCGCGCGCGGGCGCCGTCGGCTGCGCATGTTACTCCCGCCGACACGGTGCGCAGCCCGACATGCTGCAACACAGCATGCCGGTCGCCCGGCACGCAGGTCAGATCACCCCGCCGCCCAGGCTCAACCGGATCACCCCGACCACGATCACCAGCGCATTGAGCATCAGGCCGGTCTTGGCGCGGCCGCGGTTGGGCGCCGCGGTGAACAGCAGCCCGATCGCGGCGATCAGCGCGCCGACCGCGGCGAACGGGATCAGGAACCAGTTGCCCCAGCCGAGCAGCGGGATGAAGGCCAGGATCATCCACAGCAACGCCACGATGCCCCAGAGCAGACTGATCAGGCCCATGCCGGCCTCCGTGCGAATGTGAGCCTGCACCATAGCGCGCGGCGAACGCCAGGCAACCCAACTCTTGGCACGGGGATCACGGCGGCCCTGCGAGGGTGCGACAGCGGCGGGTTCGGCACGATTCACCCGGCCCGCCTATGATCGCGTGAGATCCGAACACGGGGGTAAGGCCATGAACATCCGACCGCTGTTGCCGCTGGCGCTGCTACTGGCCCTGGCCGGCTGCGCCAGTTCCTCGAAAGTGATGGTCGGCGCGGCGCGCCCGCCGATCGACCCGGCACTGGTGCAGATCTACTCCGCGCCGCCGCCGGGGGCGGTGGATATCGCCCAGCTCGAAGCCTCCAGCGCGGCCGGCTTCGGCACCCAGGGCCAGACCGACGCGGCCGTGGACCGGCTCAAGCGCGACGCGGCCAAGCTCGGCGCCAACGGCGTGGTGCTGATGGGCGTGGGCTCGCAGCGCTCCGGCGGCGGCCTGTCGGTCGGCGCGGGCAGCTACGGCGGCCACGTCGGC
>NZ_AQOK01000337.1:0-65939 GCF_000364645.1 Xanthomonas sp. SHU 308
AACGCCGCCGCCAGGCACAACGCCGAGCCGAGCCGGCGCGCGACGGCCCCCGGCGCGGTCGCTGCGCGCATCCCGCGCCGCGCCGTCATCAGTCCGCCAGCTTCGGCAGGTGCGTGGCCAGCGGGTCGGTGTCCGCCAGCAGTTCGAAGCGCTCCCACAGGAAACCCGGCGCCACCACGCAGCGCACCAGGCAGTAGTCGGCCAGCGGACGCGCGGCCTGCCAGGTGCCGGCCGCGATCACCACCGACGGCATGCCGCCACGCTCGCTGGCATCCAGGCGGTAGCGCTGCAGGCCATGCTGCGGATCGAAGCCCAGCAGTTCCAGTGCCCCGCCCTCTTCCCATTGCCAGGTCTCGTCGGCATCGATGCGGTGCCAATTGCTGACTTCGCCCTGCGCCAGCAGGAAGCGGATCGCGGTGCAGGCCGGGCGCAGCGTCTGCTCGTGCTGCACCATCAGGGCCGAGGTATGCACGCGCGCGTAGCGCCCGCCTTCCGGGTGCGGCAGCAGCGACAGGTCGCGCACCAAGGCGGCGATTCGGAAGGCGGCGGCGCTGGACATGCGTCCAGTCTAATCCGGCGCACGGCCGTGCGGATGTCAGGCCGCGCCATTTCCGCGGCGGCGGCCGGTCGACGTCACGAGGGGCGCAGCGAGTCCCGTGCAGGCGGCGTGGCGCCCAGCCGCCTGCCATGCCGCAGGCACAGCGCGAAGAACACCAGCAGATCCCAGCTGTAGCGCTTGAGCAGGCGCCGCGGCTCGCGCAGCAGGCGGTAGATCCATTCCAGGCGCAGCCGGCGCACCCAGGCCGGCGCGCGCCGGGCGGTGCCGGACAGGAAGTCCAGCAACGCGCCCACGCCGAACGCCAGCGGCACCTGCAGTTGCCCCGCCTGCTGCAGCAGCCAGCGCTCCTGCAGCGGATTGCCGAACGCCACCAGCAGCACGTCGGCCCCACTGGCGTTGATGCGCGCGGCCAGCCCGTCGCCGGCCGCGGCGAACTCGGCATAGCCATCGCAGGTACCGACCACCTGCTGCCCCAGCGACTGCCGCAAGGTCTGCGCCGCGGCGTCGGCCACGCCGGGCCGGCCGCCGAGCAGGAAGAAGCGCAGCGGCCGCGGGCTCTGCCGGCACAGCGCCGGAATCAGATCGGTGCCGTTGAGGTTGCCGGCGAAGCGGCGGCCGTGCACCAGCAGCGCGCCCAGGTCCATGCCGATGCCGTCGTTGACGATGCACACGTCCGGCGCAGCCAGTTGCGCACGCAGGGCCTGGCACTGCACCACGAAGTTGGTGTTGGCGAAGAACACCTGGCGGCGCTCGCCGCGCGCCAGCGCCTGCAGCAACGCGGCAACGAACTCGGTCTCGGTGCTGCGCAGGATCGGATAACCGCCCAGCGCCAGCACCTCGCCGGTCGCGCGCTCACCAGAGGTCATGCGGAAAGCTCTCCAGCAGGCCGCGTTGCACCGCGGCCAGGTCGAACACGGTATTGCCGCCCAGCGCCACGCATTCCTCCACCGTGTGCCCGGCATGCCAGCGGCTGCGGCCGGTGCCGGCGTAGTAGTCGTCGTACTTGAAGCGGTCCTCGCCGTTGCCCCAGTCCAGGTACACCGACGGCACGCCGTAGGCTTCGGCCAGGATCAGGCCGTGCAAGGAGCTGGACACGACCAGGTCGGCGCCGAGCAATTGCCGCACGAAGGCGGCCGGCTGGCGGTTCGGCAGCACCAGGTGGTCCTTGTACTGCGCATACTTGTCCAACGGTTCGTTGAAGTGCGGCACCACCAGGAACGGCTGCCGTGCCGATGGCGGCAACAGCGCCTCGCGCGGGAAGAACAACGGCATCAGCAGACCCGGATCGCCGTAGACCTCCGGCACCTGCAGGCCGCGCTCGCGCAGGAACGCGCGGGTCTTGGGGCCGCGCACCGCACGCACGTCGAGCTGGCGGAAGGTATGGCGGTCGGCGGGAATCTTGCCGTTGACGCCGCTGCCCCACACGGTGTCGCCGTCGCGGGCGAAATGGAGCACCGAGCCGATCGCGATCAGCCGCGTGCGCTTGTCGCGCTTGTCCAGCAAGGTGCGGTCGCGCTGGCCAAGCACGTTGGAGACGATGATCTTGGAAAGATGATCGCCGACGTTGATCTCGCCGTTCTTCGGCTTCCACCAGAACAGCGCCCGGCGCTCTTCGTAATCGATCCATTTTTGCAATGCGGACATCGGTCCTCCTTGGTTGCGCGGGGGTACGGCGGACAAGCCGGGGCGTGGACTCAGGCCACGCCGTCGGCGAACAGACGGGTCTCCGGGTAGGCGGCCGGGTCCAGCACCCGGTCGGTGGTATCGGACCAGCTCAGGCACTGCCGATGGCGCACGTGCGGCGCCTGCAGCGCCTGCCCGATCGCCGTGATGATCGACGCCTCGTCGCCGGGCGTGTAACCGAAGCGCGACGGATAGCGGCCGACCACGGCATTGGGACAGACGGCCGGCAGGCCGAAGAAGTCGTACTGCAGCAGCTTCATCGAACTGTCGGCCAGATACGCCGGCACCTGCTCGGACGCGTACGGGGCGATGCCGAAGCGGGCGTGCTTGATGTAGCGGATGGTCTCGGCGTGCTTCATCTCGCCGTACACCACCACGTTGTCGCCATAGCCCGGCGCGCGCCCCATGCCCGAGCCGATCACGTGGAAGGTGACCTGCGGAAAGGCGCGGCTGGCGGCGACGAAGAAATCGGGATCGAACAGCATCGAGCCCACCGCCACCGCATGGATGCCCTCCCCGTACGGCGAGGGGTCGCCGAGCGTGTGCAGGTCGTGGTCCACGCCATGACCGACGTGGTACACGTTGTGGCGGCTGGCGACCTCCTCGGCCATCGCCGGCGACACCAGCGCGATCACGTCCAGGCTCGGCGCCACGCGGTCGAATTCGCGCTCGATGTAGTCGGCGACGTTGATCGTGCTCAAGCCGTCGGAGGCGCGGTACACCTTGCGTGCGGTCGGGTTGATCCGCGCCGCCAGCGCGATGAACGCCACCGCGATGCCGCTTTCGAACACGATCACGTCGGCCTCGCGCATCCAGCGGATCAGCGTGTCCGGCGCACGCGCCGCGTAGACCTTGAACATCAGGTCTTCCAGCGGCCGCAGCCAGCGCCGCCGGGTGTTGAACGGATGCAGCAGCGCGCGCCACAGATAGCAGTCCACGCCGTTGTGGCGGACCACCTGGTTGGCGGTGGCGTCCAGCGGCAGGCGCAGGTCGCCCTTGAGCCGCGACAGCAGGCTGTAGCGCAGCGAGAAGAAGCGGGTGGTGCCGCGCTTGGCCAGCTCGTCGGCAATGAAGTGGATGTTGGCGCGACGCGGCGTGCGGTAGTCGTGCGCCGACAGCACCAGATAGCACGGCGCACGCCCACTGGTGGCCGCGGCCGGTGCCGATGCGGGCAGCGCCGCTGCGGAAGAATCGCTCATGCGCTCGCTCCTAGGCGGATGGAAGGGAAAGAAAGACGCGGCAGTCCGGCGTTCATCGCGGCCCCCGCGCCTGACGCAACAGCGTACGCATCTGCAGGATCGCCAACACATCGCGGCGGAACGCCGGCCACAGCGCGAATACCAGCAGGCAGCCCAGCGCCATCGCCACCGCGCCGACGATCAGTTGCAGCCACAACGACGCGCCACCCCACTGCTGTGCGGCGAAGTACGCGGCAACGCCGCAGACGCCGTAGCCGAGCACCGCGCGCAAGGCGTTGTTGAACAGCTCCCAGGCCGGGATCTGCGGCGCGATGCGCGCGATCCAGATCACCGACAGCGGCCACATCACCAGCAGACCCAGCGTGTAGCCCACGGTCACGCCCATCACGCCCCACAGCGAGCCGGCGAAGATGCAGGCGATCAGCATCACCCGCCCCACCACCGAGTACACCAGTTGCTGGCGCATCAGGCCCAGCGCCAGGAACACCCAGTAAGTGGCGTAGGAGGCGGTCTGGAAGATGCCGCCGAGGGTCAGCACCTGGAACAGCGGCACCGCCGGCCGCCACTGCTCGCCCAGCACCAGCACGATCAGCGGCATCGCCAGCGCACAGGCGAAGGAGAATAGTGCGACGATCAGGTGCACCATCACCGTCTGCCCGCGCAGCAGGAAGTTACCGAAGCGCGACGGATCGTCCTGCAGCTGCGACAGCACCGGCAGCGCCACCGAGGTGGCCGGTGCGTTGATCTGGTTCAGCGGCATCATCAGCAGCTGGAACGCGCGGTTGTACAGGCCCAGCGCTTCGGCGCCGATGCGGTGGCCGATGATCACCTGGCCGACGTTGCGGCTGGCATAGCCGAGCAACTGCGCCGCCATCAGATTCCAGCCGAAGCTCAGGAAGGTGCGCATCGGCGCATCGCGCCGGTAGCCGCGCGGCAGCCAGCGCGCACAGGCGCCGGCGATCAGCAGATTGACCAGGGCCTGTACCACTTGCTGCCAGACCAGCGCCCAGTAGCCGTAGCCGGCCAGGGCCACGCCGACGCCGGCCAGCAGGCCCAGCACCTGCGCGCCGACGTCGCTCAGCGAGACCTGGCCGAAGCGCAGCGCGCGGCTCAGGTGCGCGCGGTATTGCGTGGTCATGCCGTTGAACAGGAAGGTCACCGCCAGCGCCTGCGAGATGCCGAGCAAGGCCGGCTCGCGGTAGAAGTGCGCGATCCACGACGAGGACAGGAACACCACGATCGCCAGCGCCAGGCCGATGCCGCTGTTGATCCAGAACAGGTTGTCGCGCTGCTCGCGGCTGACGTGCTTGGCCTGGATCGCGGCCGAGGACAGGCCGAAGTCGCGCAGGATCTCGGCCATGCCGACGATCGCCGTCACCATCGCCATCAGGCCGTAGTCGTAGGGCGTCAGCAGCCGCGCCAGCAGAATGATGCCGCCGAATTGCACCACCATCTTGGCCAGCTGCCCGGCCATGGTCACCGCCGCGCCGCCGGCGGCGCGGGCGCCCAGTCCGGGTTGCGGCGCTGCCGGCCGCGGGGTCTCGGCGCTGCTCATGCGTCCTCCCCGCGGCGCACGGTCAGCGCCTGCAGATAGCTGCGGTAATGCTGCAGACCGATGCCGTTCCAGTCGCGCCGCGACAGGTCCGGCACGGCGTCGGCCGGCAACTGCTGCGCGTGCGCCAGGGCCTGCGCCAGTTGCGCCGCATCCAGCTCGCCGCGGTACAGCTGCACCCACTGCGCGCCGACTTCGTCGGCGATGGCGGCATTGGCCTCGCTCCACGGCGCCAGCACCGGGCGCGCCAGCGACAGCGCCAGCAGCAGGGTGCCGGAGTTGTGCATCTGCCGGTACGGCAGCACCACCAGTTCCGCCTCCCCGACCTCCTGCGCCAGCATCGCGTCCTCCACGTACTGCAGGCGCGCACTGATCCGCGGATCCTCGGCGCAGGCGCGCTCGACCACCCCGCGGATCTGCGCATCGATCGGATTGCCGGCGATGCGCAGGCTGAGTTGCGGATCGGGCAGCGCGCCGAACGTCGCGATCAGCGTCTCCACGCCCTTGTACGGGCGCAGCAGCCCGAAATGCAGCAGGCGCCCGGGGACACGCGGCGGTTGCAGCAGCGGCGCGTACCAGTCGCGATAATGGCCGTGCAGGATGGTGTCGGTGGCCGGCGTGCGTTCGGGCGTGGTCGCATTGATGCGGATCCAGCGCGCGGTCTGGCGGTCGATCCAGCGCAGCAGCAGGCGTTCGCGCCAGCCCTTGTCCTCGTGCGGCGCCACGTTGTGCAGGGTGCGCACCAGCGGCACGCCGGCCAGGCGCAGGCGCAGCAGCAGAACGGCGACACAGAGCTGCTTGGCCAGCGCACCGAGCGCGGTGCGGTGCCGCAGCAGGTACTCCGGCCAATGCAGGTGCAGCACGTCGTAGCGCGACAGCAGTGCCGCGCGCATCGAGAAGAAGCGCAGTTGCACCTGCGGCGGCAACGCCGCGTAGAGCTGGGTCAGATAGGGATTGGTGGTCGCGGTCGGGCGCTCGGTGGACAGCAGCACGGTGACCGCCGGCGCGGCCTGCTGCGACGTGCCATGGCGCTGGCTCTCGCCGCTCATCGGCCGCCCTCCGTGCCGCCCAGCGCCAGGCGATATTCGTCCAGATAGGCGCCGACCACACGATCCCAGTCGTAGCGATGCGCGTAGGCCATCGCCGCTGCGCGCTGCGCGGCGAAGTCCACATCAGTGCCGGCGGCGAAGGCACGCACCGTGGCCGCGGCCGCCTGCGCATCGGCCGGATCGACCAGCACGCCCTGCCCCGACTCGCGCTGCAGGCGCGCAAACGGCGGGATGTCGCTGAGGATCGGCAGCAGCCCCGCGCTCATCGCCTCCACCGCGGCCAGGCCGAAGCCCTCGTGCCGCGACAGGCACACGAAGTACTGCGCGCTGCCGAGCAACTGCGCCAGTTGCGCCTGGGTCGGCGCCACCTGCAGGCGCACCCGCTGCTGCAGGCCGCGCTCGGCGATCGCCTGCTGCAGGTCGGCCACGCTGAAGTCGTATTCGCGCCCGGCCACGATCAACTGCCAGGCCGGATCCTGCGCGGCCAGCGCGCGCAGCAGGTCCAGGGTCTCCAGCAGGCCCTTGTTGACCGACCAGCGCCCGAAGTAGATCAGCGTGCGCCCGGGCGTGGCGCTGCCCTGCCCGGCGAACTTGTCCACGTCCACGCCGTTCTCGATCACCCGCAGCCGCTGCGGCGCGACCACCTGCGAGAACAGTTGGCCGTCGTTCTCGCTGGTCGCCACCACCCGCGCGTAGGCGAGTGCGGAGGCACGGGTGAGGGTCTTGAACCAGAGCATCTTCAGGCGCGAGGCATAGGTGGTATGGAAGAAACCGCCATGGGTGGAGACGATCATCGGCACACGGTGCAGCGGTCGGGTCAGGGCCAGGAAGTCGTAGAAGAAATCGATGCCGTGCACGTGCAGCAGATCGGCGCCGCGCACTGCCGACAAAACAGACGGCGCCAGCGGGTAGCGCGAGGAGCCGCGGTACGGCAAGCGCACGATCGGCACACCCTGATGGCTGTCGCGCGGCGCCAGGCGCTGCTGCGGATCGGTGAACACCCGCTCCAGGCTCACCACTTCGACCTGGTCGCGGCCCTGCTGCAGATGGCGGCGCGCGATATTCAGCACCACCTCCTCCATGCCGCCGACCGACGGATGGAACTGGCGCACCACGTGCACCACCTTCATGCCGTCGCTCCCGCGACCGCACTGCGGCGCACGCCGATCATCCACGGCGCGATCCGCACCAGCACCATGCGGATCGGCACGCTGGCCAGTACCGCCAGCACACTCACCGACACCGCCCAGGCCGGTCCCCAGGCATCGCCGCGGACCAGACCGGTGCGGGCGGCGACGCCGGCCATCACCGAGAACAACAAGGTATGCGTGCACAGGATCAGCAAGGTGTTGCGTCCGATCCACTGCACCCAGGCCCAGTGCTGCAGCAGCCCGGCGACGCACAGCGCCATGGCGCTGCCGAGCAGGCTGGCGGCGAGGAACGCCAGCGGGGAATCGCCGAACTTGAGCATGTTCACGTCCACGCGGCCGTTGTGCCAGGCGATCGCGAACCAGGCCGCGCCCAGCAGCAGCGCCGCCAGCGCATTGCCGGCAGGCCGCGCCGGCCACCACTGCGCCCGCGTGGCGGCGAGCGCGCCGATCGCGAAGAAGCACAGCGCCACCGGCAGCACGTCCAGGGAGAACGGCAGGCGCATGTCCTGCCCTGGGAACCAGCAGGCCCAGCCCCACGCCAGCGGCAGCGACAGCGCGGCCAGGGCCGGCAACGACAGCGTCCGGCGCAGCGCCAGATAGGCCAGCGTGGTCACGAACAGCGCCGGCAGGAACCACAGCGCAGGCATCACGTAGAGCTTGGGCCCGATGCCGCTGACCAGGCCCAGCAGCGGCTCCCACCACGGCCGATCGCCCCACAGCTGCGCCTTGCTGCCGATATGCCGGGTCAGCATCCAATACGCGTAGGCGACGAAGAAGAACGTCACGTACGGCAGCAGCAGGCTGCGCGCCAGCTTGCCGACCGTGGCCAGGGTCAGCGGGCGGTTGCCGAAGGCCTCGCCGACCCAGCCCGACAACAGGAAGAACATCGGCACGTGGAAGCTGTAGGCCAGGATCACGTAGGCGTGCGGAATGCCCTTGGCATGGCCGAACACCACCAGCAGGATCGCGATCGCCTTGGCCGCATCGATGCGCATGTCGCGCGGCGCGCTCGCCCGTGCGCCGCGCCCCTGCGCCGGCACGGACGCGGAGACGGCCGTGGCGGGCGCGCTCATGCCGGCACCGCCGGGATGCGGGGAGCCGGCGCCGCAGGCACTGCGGCTGACTCGCGCAGGCGCGGCGTCATCTGCCACAGGCACCCGCAGACGAACCACCACAGCGCCGCGGTCTTGATCGAGAAGTAGCCGTTGGAGACCAGCAGGCTCAGCGAGAAGGCGAAGATCAGCAGGTTCTTGAACAACTGCCCTTCGATGGTGCGCATCAGCATCGCGAACGAGTACGCCAGCAGGAACGCCAGCACCAGCAGCACCGACTGCGAGGAGATGAAGTAGGCGATGCCGCTGTCGAAGTAGCGGTACGGCTGGTCCACGTCCAGCCCCATCCACGCATCGGCGCTCATCCTGCGGATCGAATCGACGGTGAAGAACACCCGGCCCAACGTGGTGTCCTCGTAGCTTTGGATGCCGGAGGCCCACACCAGCAGCCACGCTCCGCCCATCACCGCGAAGAAGATCAAGAAGCCCAGGCGCTGGTCCATGCGCAGCAGCAACGGACTCAGCAGCGCCATCATCACGCAGGTACCGGCGGCCAGGCGCCCGTCCGAGGCCACGATCAGGAAGCCGATCATCGCCACCGAGGCGACGATCGCCAACGGCCGCATCCAGCGCCAGAATGTCAGCAGGATCGCGGTGAAGAAGATGATGAAGTTGCCCATCGTCACCGGCTCGATGAATACCGAGGAGGCGCGCGGCAGGTTCGACGACGGCAGGAAATTGCGCGCACCCGGCCGTGTCGCACTGACGAACAGGTTGCTGTCCTGATTCCAGAAGCTAGACGCGCTGGCGCCGCGCGCGTTGACGAAATAGCTCTTGGGGTTGACCACGTCGCCGTAGACCTTGGGCAGCGCCAGTTCGAACACCGCGACCAGCGACACCAGCAGCGCCATGCGCACGAACATGCGCGGCAGCGAGCCGGTATAGGCCGCGCCGAGCATCAGGAAGGCGAACGGGATCAGCGCATCGCGGAAGAACTTCGGATCCAGCGTCCACGCCATGAACAGGCGCACCAGCATCAGCAGCGCCAGCAGCGCGATGCCGGTGAACACCATCGCCATGCGCTTGCGGTCCAGCGCGCGCATGCCAAGCAGGAAACAGGCCGCATAGACCGCCAGTTCCACCGCGTAGGTCATCGCCGGGCTGACCCGGAACACCTTGGCGTTGATCACGGCCAGCACGAAGTTGTAGCCGACGGCGAACAGCAGTACCAGCTCGATCAGCAGGTTGCGGCGCTGCTCGCGCAGCGGCATGTCCGGCACGCTCAGCATGCGCACCTCGCTGCAGCGGCGGCGCGTTGCACGCCAACGCGGCCATCGGCTGCCGTCACGCGCGGCAAAAACGTGTCGCGCGCCACGCCGTTCGACGCACGCAGCACGGGAACGACGGCGACGCGGAAGCGACGCCGGCGCTGTTCACGGTCGGCGGGAAGAAGACGCATCGGGCGCATCAGTAGGCGGTCTTCTGCCCGAGCACCTTGAACGCGGTCAGCACGATGATCCGCGTGTCCAGCCACAACGACCAGCGGCGGATGTAGTCCAGGTCGTACTGGATGCGCTTCTTCATCGTGCGCAGTTCCGGCGTCTCGCCGCGGAAGCCGTTGACCTGCGCCCAGCCGGTGATGCCCGGCTTGACGTAGTGCCGCTGCATGTAATGGTGGATCAGCTTTTCGTAGTGGGTGTTGTGCTGCGCCGCGTGCGGACGCGGCCCCACCACCGACATACTGCCACCGAGCACGTTGAACAGCTGCGGCAGTTCGTCCAGGCTGGTGCGGCGCAGGAACGCACCGAAACGGGTCACCCGGCTGTCGCCGCGCGTGGCCTGCACCACCACGTCGCTGGGCTCCTGCTGCACGCGCATGGAGCGGAACTTGTACATGTAGAACTCGCGCCCGCCCAGGCCGTGGCGGCGCTGGCGGAAGAACACCGGGCCCGGCGAGCTCAGCTTCACGCCCACCGCGATCGCCAGCATCAGCGGCCACAGCACGGCCAGTGCGGCCAGGGCCACCAGCTTGTCCTGCAGCGCCTTGGCGACCACGAAGTAGGTGTTGCGGTCCACGCCGCCCTGGCGCAGGTTGATCACCGGTACGTTGCCGATCTGGTCGCCGGACTGGTTGAGCATGCCGAAGTCGAACAGATCGGGAATCAGCCGGACCTGGATCGGATAGCGGTCCATGCGCTGCAGCAGCTGCTTGATATGGTCGCGTTCGCCCAGCGGCAACGAGATCCACACCTGCTCGACCTGGTGGTCGTCGAGGTAGTCGATCAGCGCGTCTGCGGTGCCCTCGCCCAGGCACTGCAGCTTCTGCGGATGGTCGGCCACCGACAGGTCGTAGTCGCTGCTGAAGTAGCCCACCACCTGCATGCCCACCCAGGGATTGCGGCTCAGGTAGTTGTGGATCTTCACCACCGGATGGCGCAGGCCGACCACGACCACGCGCTGCACGTCCACGCCTTCGGAGCGCAACCGGTTGAGCACGCCGCGCACCAGCGTGCGCGAGAGCAGCAACGTTCCCAGGCTGGTGACGAACCAGGTGCCGATCCACAGCCGCGAGACCTGCTGGCCGAACTGCACCACGAAGGCATGCATGGCGAACAGGGCGAACACGCCGCCACAGGCCAGGCTCAACACCATCATCTCGCGCAACAGGCCGCGCCCGCGCCAGCTGCGGTACAGCGGGAACAGCGCGAAGCAGATCACCGCGTACAGCAGGGTGGTGCCGATCGCCACCCTGTAGGCCGGTTCCGGCATCCAGGTGCCGAACAGCAACCGGTGGGTGAGCAACGCGCCGCCGACCATGACGGTCAGGTCGGACACGCGCAACAGGATGTCTGCCGCGGCCGCGTACTTGGACAACATGCGCGGCGAGGAGGTCGTATAGGTGGCGCTACTCAGGTCTGCCAAAAGCATGATCGGGATTCCTATCCAAACCCGGTCGATCGGCATGCGGGGGAACATGCGACGCCGCCGGGCCTCGATTTCGCCTGCCTGTGGACCGCTGCGGCGCCTCCCTCGCCGACCCCAGGTCCACGGCAGCCCGTGATTACTTCAACAGAACAACGTCTTCGTACAACCGCGCTGGAAAATAATGGAGCACCTCATTGCCTAGCTGAACCACGTATCACCTCACTGAAGACTGTGCGTCGAACCGATGCCGTTGTGTGCGGTGCGGCACGCACCCGCGCCTCGCGCGGTGCGGCGCGCCATGACACCGCGACATCACGCCGAGGCCGCCGCCGCGGCTTCGGCCTCGCGGATGAAGTAGCGCACCAGCGCCACCGCCACCGCCAGGAACAGGCCGAACACGAAGGCCAGCGCCAGGCCGAGCAGCTTCTTCGGCGAACTCGGCTTGCCCGGCACATCGGCGCGGTCGACGATCGAAATGTTGTTGGTGCCTACGTTGCCGACCACGCCGATCTCCTTGTAGCGCTGCAGCAGCGCGTCGTAGAGCTGGCGGTTGGTATCGGCCTCGCGGCGCAGCATGGTGTAGCGGATGCTGCGGGTCTGCAGGTCCAGTTCGTCGTTCTTCAGGGCGGCGATGCGGTCGGCCAGCAAGGTTTCCTGCTGACGCGCCGACTCGTAGTCGTTCTTCAGCGCGCTGCGGATATTGGCGACCTCGTCGGCGATCTGCCGCTTGGTCTCGGCGATCTGATTCTGCAGGCGCTGCATCTCCGGGTAGCCGGGCTGGAACGTCGCCAGCTTCTGCTGGTAATCGGCGGTCATCTTGGCCTGCTCGGCGCGCAGATTCTGGATCAGCGGGTTGCTGACCACCTGCGGCAGGCCCATGCCGTCGCCGATGCCGGCCTGGCGCCAGGCCGCCTCGGCCTTGATCCGCGCGTCCTGCGCCGCGGCCAGGCGCACATTCAGTTCGCTCATGTTCTGCGTGGGCAGCGAGGGCTTGTCGTCGCCCATCGACACGATCTGTTCCTGGCTGGAATAGTCGACCGCGTTCTTCTCCGACTCCTCGACCTTGTCGCGCAGCTGCGCCAGGCGTTCGGACAGGTAGCGCGCGGCGAACGAGGACGCCTGCAGCCGGCGTTCCTGGGTCGAGGCGATGAACATCTTGGCGTAGGTGTTGGCCACGCGCGTGGCCAGCACCCGGTCGGGCGAATCGAAGTTGATCCGCACCAGGCGCGAGTCGCGCACCGGCTCGATGGTCAAGGCGTCCAGCACCGGACCGACCAGCGCGTTCTCCGCCGCGGCGGCACGCGCCTGCGGCGTCGGCGCACGCCCGTCGCCGTTGTCCTGCAGCTTCTCCAGGGCTTCGTCGACCAGCGGCTTGAACGCCGGCGCCTCGGTCAACTTGGCCTCGCGGATCACCTGCCGCGCCAGCGACCGGCTGCCGAGCAGTTCGTACTGGGTCTGGTAGAAGTCGCGATCCTGCGGCGATTCCACCGGCATCAGATTGGCGACATTGGCGACGTTGAGCGATTCGCGCTCGATCTGCAGCACGCTGGTGGCCCGATACTTCGGCGTCATCAGCAGGAGGACCAGCAACGCCAGCAGGACGACTGCCCCGGTGATGCCGGTGATCAGCCAACGCTGCCGGTACAGCGCATTCCAGTAATCCAGCAGGCCGATGTCGGCCGGGCTCAGCGGGGCACCCACAGGACGCGGGCGCGGCGCGGAAACGGGAGGCAAGGTGGAGGCGCTCATCGGTAGGCCCTCCAGACCATCACGAACGGGGTCAGCTGCACCACGGTGCGCAGCAAGACCAGCGCATCGGAGCGGTACACCACCACGATGTCGCCGCCGTAGATCGCCGGATCCGGCGCGGCGCCCTTCTGGATCTCGCGCAGATCGAAACGCGCCAGCATCTTCTGTCCACCGACGGTGCGGAACACCACCACATTGCCGCGGCTGGCCACGTCGCTGACGCCCTTGCCCAGCGACAGCGCCTGCTGCAGGGTCAAGGCGGAGCCCTGGATGGGATAGATGCCCGGCTCGCTGACCGCGCCGGTGACCGTGACCCGGTTGCCGGTGAACTCGTCGACCAGCACCGACACCTGCGGGTTCTGCAGATAGCCGTTGCGGTAGCGGTCGGCGATCTCCTTCTGCAGCGCATTGACGCTGGAGCCGGCGGCCTTCACGTCGCCGATCAGCGGCAGCGAGATGCGGCCCTCGTTGTCGACCCGCACCTGCCGTTCCAGATCGTCGACCTGGAACACCTTGACCGTCAGCAGGTCGCCCGGGCCGAGCAGGTATTCCGGCTTGCCCATTGAAGCGGCAAGCGGATCGCCCGCCGGCAGGTCGGTACGCATCGCCGGCCCGCTGCTGCATGCGGACAGCAGCCCCAGGCAGAACAGGGCCAGCGCCCAGTGGAAGGTCACGGAAAGTTTACCCATGCGCGATGCTGATGCCCTCTGTCGATTGGTTTTCGAAGCGCCGCACTCCCCCAGCCGGCCAGGGTTCCGTTCCCGGTCGGAGGATGATTACGGTGTCAATTCCTGCCTGGGACGAACGGCCCTGGCCAACAGCGAAGCTTCGTGTTGCAACGCACTATGGCACAGGCATCTGCCGCCACCAAGGCGTTACCCGACATTTTTTTGACGCAGTAACGCGAGGGTTCAACTACATGTCCGGCTATTCAGCGTAGCAAGGACCCGTGAACGTTCCATCGACGCGATGTTAACGTGATCAATGTCAACGCATTGACGCTGCGTAGCTCCCAGTTCCCATGGGGCTTTCCGCTCTGGTGGGGCGACGACCTCGTCGCGGGACAGCGCAATCCCACGCATTTTGTCTACGGCGACGCGCCAGCCTCCCTGCGCCGATACAGATCGCCATACATCGCGATACCGACACGCGTTGGCATCCCGGCGGGCACCCCATTCCCGACATCGGCCATACGTGCGCTGCCGATCCGACGCGCCCAAACAAAAAGGCCCATGTCGCAGACATGGGCCTTCGAAAGATGGTCGGGGTAGCCGGATTCGAACCGACGACCACTAGTCCCCCAGACTAGTGCGCTACCAGGCTGCGCTATACCCCGGTGTGTTGCGTTTCCGCCGTCATGGCGGACCCGCCTTGCGGCGAGCTGGCGATTATAGCGGGTTTGCCGCGGCCATTCCTAGCGGCAGCAGCGCCGCCGTGGCTCACCGCCGCAGCAACTGCAGGACTTCTTCCAGCTCCTGCCGCACCTGCTTGATGATCTGGTTGCTCAGTGCCGATTCCTGGCGGGCACCCTCGCCTTCCAGGCGCAGGCGTGCGCCGCCGATGGTATAGCCCTGTTCGTACAGCAGACTGCGGATCTGCCGCACCATCAGCACGTCGTGGCGTTGGTAGTAGCGCCGGTTGCCGCGCCGCTTGACCGGTTCCAGGCTGGGGAATTCGGTCTCCCAGTAGCGCAGCACATGCGGCTTGACGTCGCACAGCTCGCTGACCTCACCGATGGTGAAGTAGCGCTTGGCCGGAATCGGCGGAAGTTCGCGGTTACTGCCCGGGTCCAGCATAAGCCTCCACTCGCTCCTTGAGCTTCTGTCCGGGGCGGAAGGTCACCACCGTCCGCGCCGAAATCGGGATCTCTTCGCCGGTCTTGGGATTGCGGCCGGGCCGTTGGTTCTTGCGGCGCAGGTCGAAGTTGCCGAAACCGGACAGCTTCACCTGCCGCCCCTGCTCGAGCGCATCGCGCAGCACGTCGAAGAACGCATCGACGAATTCCTTGGCCTCGCGCTTGTTCAGCCCGACTTCGTCGAACAACCGCTCGGCCATTTCCGCTTTGGTCAACGCCATCGCCCTGCTATCCCCTGTGCTTCTCAACCACGCATCCGCGCGTCGTGTTCCCGCGCCAGCGCGGCCACCGCATCGGCGACCACCGCCTCCACGTCGCGGTCTGTCAGAGTGCGCGTGTTGTCCTGCAAAATCAAGCCCATAGCGAGACTCTTGCAACCAGCCTCGACCCCCGCGCCGACATAGCGGTCGAACAGCACGACCTCGCGCAGCAAAGGCCCCACCGCCGCGCGCACGCTGCGCGCCAGCGCCGCCCAACTCACCGCTTCCGGCAACACGAAGGCCAGGTCGCGGCGCACCGACGGGAACCGCGACAGCTCGGCGGCGCGTGGCAGGGCACGCGCGGCCAGCGGCGCCAGGTCCAGCTCGAACGCCAGCACATCGACGTCGATCTGCATCGCCTGCAGCAGCCGCGGATGCAGTTGGCCGATCCAGCCGATCCGCACGTCGTCGCGATAGACGTCGGCCGATCGGGTCGGATGCGCGAACGGGTGCGCCGACGGCCGGTAGTCCAGGCGTGCGCCGGAGGCTGCGGCCAAGGCGTCCAGGTCGCCCTTGAGGTCGTGGAAATCGACCTTGCGCGCCGGCAGGCCCCATTGCAGGGCGTCGGCATCGCCGCACACCGCCGCCGCCACCCGCTGGGTTTCGGTCGGCGCGGCGCCGGCTTCCGCCGCCGCGGCGAACACCTTGCCAAGCTCGAACAGGCGCACGCGCCCGGCCTGGCGCGCGGCGTTGCGGCCCAGCGCGGCGACCAGCCCAGGCAGCAACGACGGACGCATCACCGCCAGTTCGGCGCTGAGCGGATTGGCCAGGGCCACGCGCCCGTCGTGCAGGCCCCACTGGTCCAGCAGCGCGGCATCGACGAAGGCGTAGTTGATGGTTTCCAGCAGATCGCGCGCCAGCAACTGGCGACGCACGCTGCGCTCGTCCAGCTGGGTCTCGCTGTCCATGGCGATGCGCGTGGCGCCGCCGGGCAAGGTGGTCGGCAGGCGGTCGTAGCCGTGGATGCGCGCCAGCTCCTCGATCAGATCCTCTTCGATGGCGATGTCGAAGCGGCGGCTCGGCGCGGTGACCTGCCAGCCGTCGGCCGAGGCGACCACGTCCATGCCCAGCGCGCGCAGGATGCGCTCGACGTCGGCGTCGGCGATCTCGATGCCGAGCACGCGCAGGATGCGTGCGCGGCGCAGCGCGATCGGCGCCGGCGCCGGCAGGAATTCGGGCAAGGCGGCCTCGACCACCGGACCGGCGCGCCCGCCGGCCAGCTCCAGCACCAGCCGCGTGGCCAGCTCCAGCGCCTGCCGCGGCAGCGCCGGATCCACGCCGCGCTCGAAGCGGTGACCGGCATCGGTGTGCAGGCCGAGCTTGCGCCCGCGGCCCATGATCGCGGCCGGGGCGAAATGCGCGGCCTCCAGGAACACGTGGCGGGTGGTCTCGGTGACCCGGGTGGCGTGGCCGCCCATCAGCCCGGCCAGCGCCACCGGCCGATCGGCATCGGTGATCAGCAGGAACGCCGGATCCAGCACGGCCTCGCGGCCATCGAGCAGGGTCAGGGTCTCGCCGTCGCGCGCGTGGCGCACGCCGACCGGACCCTGCAAGGTGTCCAGGTCGAAGGCATGCATCGGCTGGCCCAGTTCCAGCATCACGTACTGGGTGATGTCCACCAGCAGCGACAGCGGACGCACGCCGCTGCGGCGCAGGCGCTCGGCCATCCACAGCGGCGTCTTCGCCGCCGGATCCAGGTCCTCGACCACGCGGCCGCAGTAACGCGGCGCGTCGGCGCCCGCGTCCAGCGCGACCGGCAGCGTACGCTCGCTGCTCACCGCGGCCGGCGTCACCGCCAGCGGCAACACGTCGCTGCCGCAGGCCGCGGCCACGTCGTAGGCGATGCCGCGCACGCCGAAGCAGTCGGCGCGATTGGGCGTGAGCTTGATCTCAATGCTGGCGTCGGGCAGGCCCAGATACTCGATCAGCGCCTGGCCGATCGGCGCATCGTCGGGCAGTTCGAACAGGCCGGACGCATCGCTGTCCAGGCCCAGCTCCTTGGCCGAGCACAGCATGCCGTTGGACGCGACGCCGCGCAGCTTGGCCGGTTTGATCGCGATGCCGCCGACCTGGGCGCCCACCAGCGCCAGCGGCGCGACCAGGCCCGCGCGCGCATTGGGCGCACCGCAGACGATCTGCAGCAGCTCACCCTGCCCGGCATCGACCCGGCACACCTGCAGCCGGTCGGCCTCGGGATGCGGCGCAGCCTCGACGATCCGCGCCACCACCACCTGCTGCAGGCCGTCGCCGAGCGGCACGACCTCCTCGACCTCCAGGCCGATGGCGGTCAGGGTCGCCGTGAGCTGCTCACGCGTGGCCTGGGTCGGAACGTGGCTGCGCAGCCAGTTTTCGCTGAATTTCATGGAAGGGCCGGGAATCGGGAATGGAGAATGGGGAATCGAAGACGCGGTCTACTAGGAACGGAAACGGAGAGGGGAAACGAGCCTTTGCGTTGCTTTGCCCATTCCCGATTCCCGTTTCCCGACTCCCAGCCTCAAGCAAACTGCCGCAGGAACCGCACGTCGTTCTCGAAGAAGGCGCGCAGGTCGTTGACGCCGTAGCGCAGCATCGCGAAGCGCTCCACGCCCATGCCGAAGGCGAAGCCGGTGTAGCGCTCCGGGTCGATGCCGACGTTGCGCAGCACGTTCGGGTGCACCATGCCGCAGCCGAGCACTTCCAGCCAGCGGGTGCTGCCGTCGGGCTGCTGCCAGGCGATGTCGACCTCTGCGCCGGGCTCGACGAAGGGGAAGTAGCTGGGACGGAAGCGCATCTGGAAATCGCGCTCGAAGAACGCGCGCACGAACTCGGCCAGGGTGCCCTTGAGGTCGGCGAAGGTCGCGTGCTCGTCGACCAGCAGGCCTTCGACCTGGTGGAACATCGGCGAATGGGTCTGGTCGCTGTCGCTGCGGTAGACCTTGCCGGCGGCGATCATGCGCAGCGGCGGCGCATGTTCCCCCATGTAGCGCACCTGCACGCCCGAGGTGTGGGTGCGCAGCAGGCGGCCGTCGCCGAAATAGAAGGTGTCGTGCATCGCCCGCGCCGGGTGGTGCGGCGGGAAATTCAACGCCTCGAAGTTGTGCCAGTCGTCCTCGATCTCGGGGCCGTCGGACAACTCGTAGCCCAGCCGCGCGAAGATCTCGGTGATGCGCTCCAGGGTGCGGGTGACCGGATGCAGCCCGCCGCGTTCGCCGCGCCGCCCCGGCAGGGTCACGTCGATGCGCTCGGCGGCCAGGCGCGCGTCCAGCGCCGCGGTTTCCAGCAGCGTGCGGCGCTCGGCCAGCGCGGCGGACACCGTGTCGCGCGCGCGGTTGATCGCCTCGCCGGCCAGCTTGCGCTGCTCCGGCGCCAGCGCGCCGAGCTGCTTGAGCTGGGCGGTGATGCTGCCGCTCTTGCCGAGCAGCGCGACCCGCAGTTGCTCCAGCGCCTCCGGACTCTGCGCCGCGGCGATGTCCGCCAGCGCCTGCCCGCTCAGGGAATCGATCTCACTCATTGCACTCGCGCCTCACTGCTCCGGCCGAACCGTGGCCACCGTGTCCCACCGATGCGGGACCTCACCTACCCGGCAGGCACCCCGCATCGGGACGCCCAAAAACGCAAAAGGGGAAGGACTTGCGCCCTTCCCCTGCACGCCTGCGATGGCTCCCGCCGAAACCCCGCACGCGGACGCGCGGGTTCCTGCAGGGACTCGCAAACTTATGCCGCCAGCGCGCCCTTCGCCTTCTCCGCCAGGGCGGCAAAGCCCTGCGCGTCGTGCACGGCGATGTCCGCCAGCACCTTGCGGTCGAGGGTGATGCCGGCCTTGAGCAGGCCGTTCATGAAACGGCTGTAGCTCATGCCGTTGATGCGGGCCGCCGCATTGATGCGGGTGATCCACAGCGAACGGAAATTGCGCTTCTTCTGCTTGCGGCCGATGTAGGCGTACTGCTGCGCCTTGATCACCGCCTGCTTGGCGACGCGGAAGACCTTGCGACGGGCGTTGTAGTAGCCCTTGGCGAGGTTCAGAACTTTCTTGTGACGACGGCGCGCCTGGACGCCACGCTTGACTCGAGCCATGGTTCAGTCCTCAGAGGTAGGGAAGCATACGGTCCAGACGGCCTGCGTCCTCGGCACGGACGTGGTTCGTCTGCCGCAGGTTGCGCTTCCGCTTGGTCGCTTTCTTGGTGAGGATGTGGCTACGGTTGGCGTGGCCGGCCTTGTACTTGCCGGAGGCGGTCTTGCGGAAACGCTTGGCCGCCGCCCGGTTGGTCTTGATCTTGGGCATTGCAATGTCCTTGATGGTGTTTTGTCACTGGTCAGGGCGGTGGCTGCGCCACACTTTCCGTCCGTGCCCTTACCTGCTTGTAAGCCCTTGATCCACTAAGGATCCGGGCGGGTCCTATTGCCGCGCGAGCGGCAAACCCGATGAACTGGGCCGCGCATTATGCCAGGGCTTGGAATGCCTTGCAAATCATGCGGTTCGGGTGGGCGCGCACTGGCGCGCCGGGAATCGAGAATGGGGAATGGGGAATCGAAAACGGCGCGCACGGCATCACCACGCAGCCTGCGCCGGGGCAAAAAACGCGGGGATGACCATGCCGGTGGGCGCCGTTGGCGCCCGTGCGGCCGCGCGCCCGCACGGGGCGGGGCGCGATCCTGGCCTGGGTCAGCGCTTCTTCGGCGCGATCATCATCACCATCTGCCGGCCTTCCAGGCGCGGACGCGATTCGATGACGATGTCTTCGCCCAGATCGGCCTCGATCCGCGCGGCCATTTCGCGACCGAGCTCCTGATGGCTCATCTCGCGACCGCGGAAGCGGATGTTGACCTTGACCTTGTCGCCTTCCTCGATGAAACGGCGCATGTTGCGCAGCTTGATCTGGTAATCGCCTTCGTCGGTGACCGGACGGAACTTGATTTCCTTGATCTCGACCTGCTTGGTCTTCTTCTTGGCTTCGTTGGCCTTTTTCTGCTGCTCGAACTTGAACTTGCCGAAGTCCATGATCTTGCAGACCGGCGGATCGGCCTGCGGCTGGATCTCGACCAGATCGAGTCCATCCTCTTCGGCCAGCGCCAGCGCTTCGTCGCGGGTCAACACGCCGACCATCTCGCCGTCCGCGCCGATCACGCGCACGCGCGGCACGCGGATCTCTTGGTTCTTGCGGTTCTGTTTGTTGTCAGGGGTACTGATGTTGCAATCTCCCAGGGGAATCGGACTGGCGCGGACGGAGGCTCCGTCCGCACCAGGGTGGTGTCACGCCAACTGCTCGGCGCGCAGCCGTTCGGCGAAGGCGGCGACCGACATGGTGCCCAGATCCTCCCCCGATCGCGTACGGACCGCAATCGCGCCGTTTTCCGTCTCGCGGTCGCCCGCGACCAACAGGTACGGCACCCGCTGCAGCGTGTGTTCGCGAATCTTATAACCGATTTTTTCGTTCCGCAAATCGGCCTCGATGCGGAAGCCTTGATTTGCAAGGAGTTTCCGCACGTTGTCTACATAGTCTGCCTGTGCGTCCGTGATGTTCATGACCACGGCCTGCACCGGCGCCAGCCAGGCCGGGAACATGCCGGCGTGATGCTCGATCAGGATGCCGATGAACCGCTCCATCGACCCGACGATGGCCCGGTGCAGCATGACCGGATGCTTCTTCTGGCTGTGCTCGTCCACGTACTCGGCGCCGAGGCGGCCGGGCATCATGAAATCCACCTGCATGGTGCCGAGCTGCCAGGTGCGACCGATCGCGTCCTTGAGGTGGTACTCGATCTTCGGGCCGTAGAAGGCGCCCTCGCCCGGCAGTTCCTGCCACTCCACCCCGCAGGCGCCGAGCGCAGCGCGCAGGGCGGCCTCGGCCTTGTCCCAGGTGGCGTCGTCGCCGAGGCGCTTTTCCGGGCGCAAGGCGATCTTGATCTGGATGTCGTCGAAGCCGAAGTCGCCGTACACCTTCAGCGCCTGCTGGTGGAAGGCGGTGACCTCGGCCTCGATCTGCTGCTCGGTGCAGAAGATGTGGCCGTCGTCCTGGGTGAAGCCGCGCACGCGCAGGATGCCGTGCAGCGCGCCGGACGGCTCGTTGCGGTGGCAGGCGCCAAACTCGCCGTAGCGGATCGGCAGGTCGCGGTAGCTGTGCAGGCCCTGGTTGAACACCTGCACGTGGCCGGGGCAGTTCATCGGCTTGACCGCGTAGGTGCGCTTCTCCGACTCGGTGAAGAACATGTTGTCCTGGTAGTTGTCCCAGTGGCCGGACTTCTGCCACAGCGACACGTCCAGGATCTGCGGGCAGCGCACCTCGCCGTAGCCGCTGTCGCGGTAGACCTTGCGCATGTACTGCTCGACCACCTGCCAGATCGACCAGCCCTTGGGGTGCCAGAACACCAGGCCTGGGCCCTCCTCCTGCAGGTGGAACAGGTCCTGCTGCTTGCCGATCTTGCGGTGATCGCGCTTGTCGGCCTCCTCCATGCGCAGGATGTAGGCCTCGAGCTGCTTCTTGTCGGCCCAGGCGGTGCCGTAGATGCGCTGCAGCTGCTCGTTCTTGGCGTCGCCGCGCCAGTAGGCGCCGGAGATGCGGGTCAGCTTGAAGGCCTTGAGAAAACGCGTGTTCGGCACGTGCGGGCCGCGGCACATGTCCACGTATTCCTGGTGGTAGTACAGGCCCATCGCGGTGACGTCGTCGGGCATGTCCTCGATCAGGCGCAGCTTGTAGTCCTCGCCGCGCTGCTTGAACAGCTCGATCACCTCGGCGCGCGGGGTGACCTTCTTGATCACGTCGTAGTCCTGCGCGATCAGCTCCTGCATGCGCTTCTCGATCGCCGCCATGTCCTCGGGGGTGAACGGGCGCTCGCTGTAGATGTCGTAGTAGAAGCCTTCGGCGATGACCGGGCCGATCACCATCTTGACCTCGGGATACAGCTGCTTGACCGCGTGACCGACCAGGTGCGCGCAGGAGTGGCGGATGATCTCCACGCCTTCGGCGTCCTTGGCGGTGATCAGGCGCAGGCTGGCGTCGTGGTCGATGAGGTCGCAGGCGTCGACCAGGCGGCCATCGACCTGACCGGCGATGGTCGCCTTGGCCAGACCGGGGCCGATGGACTGGGCCACGTCCATGGGGCTGACGGGGTGTTCGAATTCGCGGCGGCTGCCGTCGGGGAGCGTGATCGTGATCATGGGAGTCGGCGGAAAGGGAAACTGGGGGATGACGTCCGCGCCACCTCGGCGGCAGGCCAGCCTGGGCGCGGGACAGAAAGAAGGCGCCACAAGGGCGCCTGCTCGGACAGCCTTGGGCGGGAACTCAAGCGAGGGCGGTGGTAGTGCTCATGTCGCACGCTCGGCCGGCGTCGCCGCGGGCCACCCATGTCCGGATCAGGTCGATAGACAAGAATGGTAAACCAGCTTTTACCAAAATGGTAATTGCGGCCGTTTACCAAAACGGTCATTCCTGGTGCGCGCCCGAGGTCTTCGCTGCGCCGCAGCAAGAGCTCCAGCAGCCGCCATGGCATGCTTCGCCGACGTTTTCCCCGCACCCGGACGCGCCGTCATCAAAGGCAAGGCCACATCGCTGGACATCGCCTATCTGGCAGGCGTGTCGCAACCCACGGTCTCGCGCGCGCTGCGCGGCAGTCCCGCGGTCAACGAGCAGACCCGGCGCAAGATCCTGGCGATCGCGCGCGAGCTGAACTACAAGGTCGACAAGCACGCCTCCAGCCTGCGCCTGCGCAATGCCGGCACCCTGGCGCTGCTGTTCTTCGAAGACCCGACCACCGACGACTCGCTGATCAACCCGTTCTTCCACTCGATGCTGGGCTCGATCACCCGCGCTTGCGCCCGCCATGGCTACGACCTGCTGGTGTCGTTCCAGCAGTTGTCGGACAACTGGCGCGCCGACTACGGCGACAGCCAGAAGGCCGACGGGCTGATCCTGCTCGGCTATGGCGACTACCTGCAGGCGCAGCAACGGCTGCAGCACCTGGTCGACCAGGGCACGCACTTCGTGCGCTGGGGCGCGGTGCTGCCCGGGCAGCCGGGCGTGTCGATCGGCAGCGACAACTTTCAGGGCGGGCACGACATCACCGCGCACCTGCTGGCGCAGGGCCGCCGCCGCATCGCCTTCCTCGGCGACGCCTCCAACCATTACCCCGAATTCCTGGAACGCTACCGCGGCCATCTACAGGCGCTGCGCGCGGCCGGCGCCGACGCCACGCCGGCGCTGCAGGTCGATGCGATCACCACCGAGCAGTCCGGCTACGAGGCCGCCCTGGCCCTGCTCGGCCGCGGCGAGCGCTTCGATGCCCTGTTCGCCGCCAGCGACCTGATCGCGATCGGTGCACTGAAGGCCTTGCGCGAGCACGGCCTGCGCGTGCCCGAGGACGTGGCCCTGGCCGGCTTCGACGATATCCCGGTGGCGGCCAGCGTCGATCCGGCGTTGTCGACGGTGCAGCAGGACACCAAGCTGGCCGGTGCGGTGCTGGTGGACACCCTGCTGGCGCAGATCGCCGGGCAGCCGGTGAGCAGCCGCACCCTGCCGGTGACACTGGCGCTGCGCGGCTCCTCGCTGCTGCGCAACTGAGCCCTACTCTGGCACCGACGCGCCGACGGCCGGCGCGCTGACGCCGACCGGCAGCGCCGCGTTCACGGCGTCGGCGCGACGCCGTCCTTGGCCGCCATCAGCCAGCGCAGCCGCGCGCGCAGGTCCGGGCGCACGATCGGCGCATCGGACAGGAACACGCGCACGCCATGTGCCGGCACCTCGGCGCGCAGCGCATCGGTCACCTCGGTGGCGCTGCCGTCGAAGCCGTCGTGCCAGGTGCCGGGCTGCAGATAGCGGCGCACTTCCAGCGTGCGCGGCGCGTCGCTCTTGTTCAGCAGCACCAGCGCGGTCTGAGTGCTGCCCGCATGCTGGAACACCCGGTAGAACACCGCCTCGTCGCCGGACAGCTGCAGGTTGAGCTGCAGGCCGCGCTGCAACGCCGGGCTACGCTGGCGCAGCGTGGCGATGCGCCGTAGCGGCGCGAAGATCGGACTGCTCGGCGCCGCGTTCACCCGCGCCTGGCCGAAGTAGTTGCGGTTGCCGGCATGCTCGGCGCGCCCGCGCATGAAGCCGGTCTCCGAGCCGTAGTAGATCACCGGGATGCCGCGCGCGGTGAACAGCCAGTTGTGCGCATCGATGAAACCGGCGTCGCTGGCGTCCAGCCGCGCCATGTCGTGGTTGTCGTAGAAGGTCATCAGCTCGTACGGATTGGCGTACGGGCCGCGTTCCAGGTACAGCGCCGGCTGCAGCGTTTCGTAGCCGCGCTGGGCGTGGCCGAACGTCGCCGCCAGTGCCTGCTTGAGCGGGAAATCCAGCACGCTGACGCCGGCGTTGTTGGCCCAGGTGTGGCCGGCGATCTTGTGCGCGTTGTAGTCGAAGTCCTCGCCGAACATGAACATGCCCGGGCGCTGCGCGCGGATGCGGCGCACGAACTCGTGCCAGAAGCTGTCCGGCATCCAACCGATGGTGTCGATCCGGAACGCATCGGCGCCCTGCCCCAGCCACTGCGAATAGGCGCCGACCAGATACTCCATCACCGCCGGGTTGCGCTCGTTGAAATCGGACAACTGCGCCAGGTTGCCGCCGGTGTTGTAGAACGCGTGCAGCGGGTTATGCGCCGGGTCCAGCTTGGACGGCGGCAGGTTCTGGTGATCGGCGATGAGCGTGCCGTCGCGGTCGAACACCTGGCCGAACATCGGCTGCCGCTTGGGCATGGTCCAGGCCGGCGAGCCATGATTGCCGACGATGTCCAGCACCACCTTCAACTGCTGCGCGTGCATGGCCTGGGTGAAGCCGGCGAAATCCAGACCGGGGCTCGGCAGATGTTCGTCGAGCTTGTAGAAATTGACGCCCCAGTAGCCGTGGTAACCGGTCTTGCCACGGTCGCTCAGCGAGCTGCCCCAGGTGATCGGCTTGCCGCCGGTGAAGGCCTCGTCCGGGTTGTCGACGATCGGGGTGATCCACACCGCACCGAAGCCCAGGTCGCGTATGTAGCCGGCGTTGTCGACCACGCCCTTGAAGTCGCCGCCGAGGTAGCCGATGTTGTCGCTCTCGCCCGGCGGCGCCGGGATCGGGATATCGAAGGTGCGGTGCGCGCCGCCCTGGTCGCGATGGTCGTTGCCGGGATCGCCGTTGACGAAGCGGTCGGTGACCACGAAGTACACCGCCTCGCTGGCGAACGGCTCCAGCGTGCCGTAGAACTCCTCCTGCGCAGGCGCCTGGGCCTGCGCCGACGCGGCGCAGGCGCCCAGCAGGGCCAGCGCCAACAACGACATCCGATCGATCATGCGTTCGCTCCCGAATCCGACGGCACCCACAGCACGCACAGCGCCGCCACCAGCAGGCTGCCGCCGCCGATCGCCAGCGCGTACAGCGGCCGGCCGCCGAGCCAGTGCGTGAGCACGAAGCCCAGCACGCTGACCGCGACCAACTGCGGGATCACGATGAAGAAATTGAAGATGCCCATGTACACGCCCATCTTCGCCGCCGGCACGCTGTCCGACAGCAGCGCGTAGGGCAGCGACAGGATCGAGGCCCAGGCGAAGCCCACCCCGACCATCGACAGCAGCAGCCACTGCGGATCCCGGATCCACAGGAACGACAGCAGGCCGGCCGCGCCCAGGCACAGGTTGAGCAGATGGCTCACGCGCAGCCCGCAGGCGCGCACCAGCAGCGGAATGGCGATCGCGGCCAGTGCGGCGAAGCCGTTGTAGGCGGCGAACAGCACACCGACCCAGTTGGCGCCCTCGTTGTAGGCGGCCGAGGTGACGTCCTGGGTGCCGTAGTGGGTCTGGGTGACCGCGGCGGTGGTGTTGATCCACATCGCGAACAACGCGAACCAGGAGAAGAACTGCACCCCGGCCAGCCGTCGCATCGCCCGCGGCATGGTCTGCAGATCGCAGACGATCGCCGCCAGCATGTGTCCGCGACGCAGGCGCGGCGCCACGCCCTGCAGCACGCCGTAAGCGATGCACAGGCCGGCCAGCACGTACAGCATGCGGTCGCCGCGGCACCAGGCGATGGCTACCGCGCCGGCAATGCCCACCGCACACCACAGCGCAGCGGCGCCATCGACACGGCGCGGTTGCGCCGCCGTGGCGGCCTGCGTGACGTCGTCGAAGCCGTGCAGGTCTTCGGGCGGATACTCGCGGGTGCGCAGTACGGTCCAGCCGATGGACAGGAACAGCACGGCGCCGCCGAAATAGAACGCGTAGCGCACCGTCGCCGGCACCTCCCCTGAGCCGGCGGTGTTGCTGACGCCCCAGTGCGCCAGCAGCCACGGCAGCATGCTCGCCACCACCGCGCCGACACCGATGAAGAAACTCTGCATGGCGTAGCCAGTGGCGCGCTGGCGTGTCGGCAACTGGTCGCCGACGAAGGCGCGGAACGGCTCCATCGAGATGTTGATCGAGGCGTCCAGCACCCACAGCGTGCCGGCCGCCACCCATAGCGTCGGCGAGTTCGGCATCACCAGCAGGGCCAACGTGGTGAACAGCGCGCCGACCATGAAGTACGGGCGACGCCGGCCGAAGCGGTTCCAGGTGCGGTCGGACAGGTAGCCGACGATGGGCTGCACGATCAGGCCGGTCAACGGTGCGGCGATCCACAATCCCGGCACCTGCTCCATGTCCGCGCCCAGGGTCTGGAAGATGCGACTGGCGTTGGCGTTCTGCAGCGCGAAGCCGAACTGAATGCCGAGGAAGCCGAAGCACATGTTCCAGATCTGCCAGAACGACAGCGCCGGCTTGGTACGTGGCAAGGCGCTCATGGATGCTCCTCGATCGGGCCGGCCGGCGCGATCAGCAGCGCGGCGACATCGGCGGTATTGACCACGCCATCGGCGCCGCCCTGGCCACCGGTGTAGCGCGCGAAGTGCTGCAGTGCGCTCATGTTTGCCGCCGGCAGCAGCCGGGCGTGGCAGCGCTGCCCGGCCTGCAGCACGAACAGCGCCGCCGTCGAGGTCTGCTCGCCGACGCTGTGCGGCATCACCAGCGGCTGCGATTGCGCTGGCGCGTCGCCGCATTGCACCTGCAGGCGTTTGACCGCGGCGGTGACACCGGTGTTGATCGGCCCATGCGCATTGACGTAGCGCACGCTCAGTCGATAGGCGCCATCGTGCGGCGCGGTCCAGCTCCAATCGTCGGCGCCCTCCACGCGGGCGACGTTGCCGACGCAGACAGTGGGGCTGTGCAACGACTCCCAACGCGCACCCTTCCGGGTGAGACTCAGGCATTGCACGCGCTCGGCCAGCGGCAGCAGCGCGCCGTCGGCGCTGCCCGTGCGTGCCTGCCCATCGACGTACAACACCGTGTCCGCAGCCGCCTGCACCCGCCAGCCCCCGGTCTCGCGTCGCACCTGCGGTGCCGGCGGCGCCAGCGGTGCGAAGGCGTCTTCTGCCGTCAGCATCTGCAAGGGCGCACTTCCGCTGTGGCGTGCCACCAAGTCGATGGTGATGACGCCGTTCTGGCTGTGGGTCTTGCCGGCGACCAGCAGGTCGCCCTGCAGCTGCATCGGCCGGCGCAGCACGATCCGGCGGTCCTTCAGCTGCAACGCAATCTCCTGGCGCTCGCCGAACAGCATGGGCACCAGGCTGGTCGGCAGCTTGGGCAGCACGCGGCCGTCGTCCTCCACGCCGAACACGCCTTCCATCACCATCGCCAGATAGCCGGCCACCGACCACAACTGCCGCGGTGAATTGACCACCGGGCCGCTGAGCGGGCCGTCGTCCACATGTGCGGCCTGGCTCAGAAACTCGTAGTTCTCCATGTTCGAGCCGGCCAGCGCGGCGCCGCGCAGCAATGAGCGCACTTCCAGGTCGATGCGCGCGCTGTCGTCGGTCTGCCGCGCCGCGCGCAGCGCATAGGCGCTGACGAACGGCCAGATGGCCCGGTTGTGGTAGATGGGCACGTCGCGCTGCTGCGGCCACACCACCGGGCTGCCCGCCTCCACCGCCGGATAGCGGGCCAGCGCCTGGCGCGCGCGCGCGGCCGGCAGCACGTCGGCCAGCACCGCCAGCGACAGGCCCAGCAGGTCGTAGCGTTCGTAGCGCACCGGATGCTCGGCTGTGCCGATGTAGCCGACGTAAGTGCCGCGGTCCTCGCGCCAGAAACGCTGCGCGATCGCCTGGCGCAGTGCATCGGCCCAGTCGGCATAGCGCGCGGCCGCCTGCGTGTCGCCCTGCTCCCGGGCCAGGCGCTCGCCCAGGCGCAGCGCCTGGTAATGCAGCACGTTGGTGGACAGCGCGAAGGAACTGGCGATGAAGCCGACATCCTCGCGCGTCCAGGCCGGATAGGTCTGCTCGCGCCAGTCCAGGAACGAGGTCTCGCCGCGGTACAGGCCGATGCGCGGGTCGAACGCGAACGCGCGATCCTGCGCCAGCGTGGCAGTGAGCGCGGCGCGGGTATCGGCGGCGAAGCCCGGATCGTCCAGCAGGTGCCGCGCGGCCAGGAACCACACCACCCGGTCGCTGCTCACCGGCCAGCTGCCGCCGGAGCCGGTGTCCTGCGCCACGAACAGCCCCGGCAGCGCGTCGGTGCCGCGCATCGGCGACAGCTTGAAGCGCAGCGAGCGGCGCGTGCGCTCCGGATCCAGCCGCGCCAGGGCCAGGTCGGCGGCATAGCTGACGTCGCGGGTCCACACGTAGGGCCAGCGCTCGCCGGTCTGGTAGCAATCGCACGGCAACGGCTTGCCGTGATCGAACGCCGGATCGCGGATCGCCTGCACCTGATCGTCGTGCAGTTCCTGTTGCGCCAGCGCGAACAGCGCGTCGAACAACGGGCTATCGGTCTCGCTGCGCAACGGCTGCGCCGGCACCGTGCGTGTGCCTTGGGCCGCGTGCAGCACAAAACCGCCGTCGGCCGTGGCCTCGGCCTGCGCGGTCTGGCCACGCCATTGCAATGACGCCTGTCCAGCAGACGCCGACGCCGCAGCACCCAAGGTGGCGGCCAAGCAAATCATCTTCAGCATCGAAGCGGCAGACCGGCTCGCACCGATCGACCTCCCTCCCTCTTTGCCTGCATGGTGGAAGCGCAGGCCGGCATGCCGGCGCTGCGGTCGCCGCCTCCGCATCGCGGGGCGCTGCGGACATGGTAGACGGGCGGCACCGCGGCGCGTGCAGTTGCATACGTATTCATCGTACGGGCCTCCGGCGGCCAGGAACCGCCTCGCTATAGTCGTTGCGATGCCACGGTCGCCCTGGGAGGGGAGATGCCGCTGTTTGAGGTCCTGTCGCGCCTGCGTCTGCCGTCGTTGCTGGCGAGCGTGTTGTGGTGCGTTGCGCCATGCCTGCACGCCGCGCCGCAGACGGTGGCCAGCGTGGACTCGCCGGGCAGGATCCTGCGCGTCTCCCTGCAACTGGACGAAGGCCGCCCCAGCTATCGCGTGCAGCGGCTGGGCGAGGCGGTGATCGGCGAATCGCGGCTGGGCTTCCAGTTGCGCGACGGCGCGCTGGATCGCGACCTGGAGGTGCTGGACCAGCACAGCCGGAGCGTCGACGAGACCTGGGAACAGCCGTGGGGCGAGCGCCGCTACGTGCGCAACCACTACAACGAACTGCGCGTGGACCTGGGCGAGCGTGGCGGCCGCCAGCGCCGCTTCGCGGTGGTGTTCCGGGTCTACGACGACGGGCTCGGCTTCCGCTATAGCTTTCCGCAGCAGGCCGGCATGCAGGAAGCGATCATCGACGAGGAACTCACCGAGTTCGACATCGTCCCCGACGCCACAGCTTGGTGGATTCCCGCCGGCGCACCCATCCACTACGAATACCTGTACCGACGCACGCCGCTGCGCGAGGTGCCACTGGCGCACACGCCGTTCACCCTGCGCAGCCAGGACGGCCTGCACCTGGCCATCCACGAGGCGGCCCTGGTCGACTACGCAGGGATGTGGCTGCGCCGCGGCGAAGGCCAGCGCCTGCATGCGCAACTGTCGCCTTCGGCGGAAGGCTGGAAGGTGCGCCGGTCCCTGCCCTTCGACACACCGTGGCGCACGCTGCAGATCAGCGACACGGCCGGCGGTCTGGTCGATTCCAACCTGATCCTCAACCTCAACGAACCCAACGCGCTGGGCGACGTGAGCTGGGTGCACCCGGCCAAGTACATCGGCGTGTGGTGGTCGATGCACCTGAACCAGGACACCTGGGCGCGCGGCCCCAGGCATGCCGCCACCACCGCCAACACCCGCCGCTACATCGACTTCGCCGCAGCGCACGGCTTTCGTGGCGTGCTGGTCGAAGGCTGGAACCCCGGCTGGGACGGCAACTGGGTCGGCAACGGCGACGACTTCGACTTCACCCGTGCCACCGCGGACTTCGACATCGATGCGCTCAGCGCCTACGCGGCGAAGAAGGGCGTGCACCTGATCGGTCACCACGAGACCGGCTGCGCGGTGGAACACTACGAAGACCAGCTCGATGCGGCGCTGGACCTGTACGCGCGGCTGGGCGTGGACACCTTCAAGACCGGTTACGTCTGCGACGACGGCCAGGTGGACCGGCGCAATCCTGCCGGCGGCCCGCTGTTGCGCGAATGGCACGACGGCCAGTTCATGGCCCGCCACCATCTCAAGGTGGTGGAGGAAGCCGCCAAGCGCCACCTGTCGGTCAACGCCCATGAGCCGATCAAGGACACCGGCCTGCGTCGCACCTACCCGAACTGGCTCTCGCGCGAAGGCGCGCGCGGCATGGAGTACAACGCCTGGGGCGAGCCGCCGAACCCGCCGGAGCACGAAGTGAACCTGGTGTTCACGCGGATGCTGGCCGGGCCGATGGACTACACCCCCGGCATCCTCAGCCTGACGGGCCGCGGCGGACGCGCGATTCCGAGTACGCTGGCGCGGCAACTCGCACTGTACGTGACCCTGTACAGCCCGATCCAGATGGCGGCCGACCTGCCCGAGCACTACCTGCAGCACCGCGACGCCTTCCGCTTCATCGAGGACTTGGCGGTGGACTGGGACGACAGCCGCGTGCTCGACGGCGAGATCGGCGATTACGTGACCATCGTGCGCAAGGATCGCCACAGCCGCGACTGGTTTCTCGGCAGCATCACCGACGAGCACGGCCGCGTGCTGCCGATCGCGCTGAGCTTCCTCGAACCCGGCGTACGCTATCGCGCCGAGATCTACCGCGACGGCGACGCCGCCGATTACCAGCACAATCCGTTCGACTTCGTGCGCGAGCAGCGCATGGTCACCAGCCGCGATCAGTTGCAGGTGAAGCTGGCACCCGGCGGCGGCCAGGCGATCCGTTTCGTCCCGCTGGACCCGGCACCGGCCTCCGCTGGCACGGCGGCGTCGCGCTGACGCACCACCATGCGGCACGCGGCACCGCCGGCAGCACTGCGGCGGAGGCATGCACTCGCCATGCCGGATCACGGCGTTCGCCTCTGCGGCGCCGCGCCATCGTGCGCGGCAGGTCAGCGGCGCGGCGCGTCCGCCAAACCATGTCGCGCCATCTGCAAGCTCGCCCGACGTCCGCATGCCGGCGTACTCCCTGGCATCACTCTCAGTGCAGCACCCGAATGTGCATGCAGCACGACGTCAGTTGCATGAAGCACGCGCATGCTCGCCGCGGCACCGGCGTAGCGGCGCGCGCACGACATTGCGATCCTGAAAGCGCTTCCAATGCGATGCAGGCCAGTGAATACGTATGCAGCGGACGTTCGCGACGAAGCCGCGTGTCTACCATACAGCGCAATCGCGACACCGCCCTGCGGCTGCGCGACACGCACATCCGGCCGCCTCGCCGGTTCAGACATTCGCAAGACAACATTGCCTGGGAGGGGAAAATGTTGAACCACAAGCGCAACGCGCTGACGCTGGCGCTGGCCGTCGCGATGACGCCGATGCTGGCTGCTGCACAGTCCGATACCACCGCCACCACATCCAACGATCCGGTCACCGAACTGGACAAGGTGCAGGTGACCGGCATCCGCCGCGGCATCGAGAACGCCATCGCGATCAAGCAGGATTCGACGTCCATCGTCGAAGCGATCTCGGCCGAAGACATCGGCAAGCTGCCGGACGTGAGCATCGCCGAATCGCTCGGGCGCCTGCCCGGCCTGGCCGCGCAGCGCGTCGCCGGCCGCGCCCAGGTGATCAGCGTGCGCGGCCTGTCGCCCGACTTCGCCACCACCCTGCTCAACGGCCGCGAAGTGGTCAGCACCGGCGACAACCGCAGCGTCGAGTTCGATCAGTACCCGTCGGAGCTGGTCAACGGCGTGACCGTGTACAAGACGCCCGATGCCGGCCTGGTCGGCCAGGGCCTGTCCGGCACCATCGACATGCAGACCGTGCGTCCGCTGAGCTTCCCGGACCGGGTGATCGCCGTCAGCGGCCGCCTGCAGAAGAGCTCGCTCGGCAAGGCCGCCAACGTCGACGCCTTCGGCAACCGCTTCAGCGCCAGCTACATCGACCAGTTCCTGGACAACACCCTGGGCTTCTCGATCGGCTATGCCCACAGCGACATGCCCATCCAGGAAAACCAGGTCGGCCTGTACGAGCCGTGGACGACCGAGAAAACCGACAAGGGCGAGCGCCGCGGCGTTCCGCAAGGCACCTTCTTCTCGGACGGCATCAAGGCATTGCGCCGTACCGGCAACAACAAGCGCGATGGCGTGATGGCGACCGTGCAATTCCGGCCATCCAACACCTGGACCAGCACCTTCGATGCGTTCCATACCGAAGCCGAACAGATCGATACCGCCAATCAGTTCGAGCTGAGTCTCAGCGGCAATGGCGAGGATCCGAACAACCCGGCATCTATCCTCCCGGTGTTCACCAATGTCAGCCGCAACGCCGATGGCACCTTCACCGGCGGCACCATCAACAACGCCTATCCGCTTGTCCGTGGCATGTACAACAAGCGCAAGGACAAAATCGACGCGTTCGGCTGGAACAACGAGTTCAACCTGGGGAGCGTCCGGCTAATGGCCGACCTGAACTACTCCAAGGCCACCCGCGACGAACTGAACCTCGAAAACAACCTGCAGCTGATCCCGCGACCGCAGTTCGATTCGATCGGTATCGCCGTCCATCCAAACGGCTTCTCGCAGATCACACCCGGCCGCGACTACTCCGACCCGAACAACCTGTTCCTGACCAACACCATCTACGGCTCCGGCTACGGCAAGGTGCCGGAGGTCGAAGACCGGCTGAAGGGCGGCCGCCTGGCGGCGACGCTGCCCGCGCCGCAGGCGCTGACCTGGTTCTCGGACATCGACGTGGGCGTGAACTACGCCGACCGCCGCAAGCAGAAGACCCAGGCCGAAGGCAACATCCTGCTCGGCGCGCAAGGCGACACCAGCATCGCCAGCGATCTGCAGTACGACCCGGTCAACCTCGGCTTCGCCGGCATCGGCACCATCCCGGCCTGGAACGTGCCGGCGGCGGTCTCGCGCTACATGACCTTCAACCCGGTCACCAATCTGGACTACCTGATTCCGAAGTCCTGGACGGTGCAGGAGAAGATCACCACGGCCTGGCTCCGCGCCAACATCAACACCGACATCGGCGAGGTCGGCGTGCGCGGCAACATCGGCGTGCAATTGCAGCACGCCGACCAGAGCTCGCAGTCCAGCTACTTCGACCAGTCCCGTCCGGCCGGCCAGAACGTGCTGCCGATCGACGCCGGCAAGACCTACAACGACTGGCTGCCGAGCCTCAACCTGGCCTTCCTGTTCCCGCACCAGCAGACCCTGCGCTTCGCCGCAGCCAAGCAGGTGGCGCGGCCGCGCGTGGACCAGATGCGCGCCGGCCTGGACTTCGGCGTGGACACCTCCACCGGCAAGCCCGGCGGCAGCGGCGGCAATCCCCTGCTCGACCCGTGGCGCGCCAACGCGCTGGACCTGTCGTACGAGAAGTACTTCGGCGAGAAGGCCTACGTGGCCGCCGCGGTGTTCTACAAGGACCTGAAGAGCTACATCTACACGCAATCGCGCGACGATTACGACTTCTCCGCCCTGCTCGCCAGCTACGTTCGGCCGCCCAACATGACCATGCCGGTGCAGACCACCGGCACCTTCTCCTCGCCGCAGAACGGCAAGGGCGGCACCCTGCGCGGACTCGAGCTGACCGCCTCGCTGCCGCTGGACATGTTCACCGACAGCCTGCGCGGCTTCGGCATCCAGGCCAGTGCCACGTTCAACGACAGCGACATCAAGATCGTCGATCCCGAAAGCGCCTCCAGCGTGGGCTCGGCGCCGATCGACCTGCCCGGGCTGTCCAAGCGCGTGTACAACTTCACCGCCTACTACGAGCGCAACGGCTTCGAGGCCCGCGTCAGCCAGCGGCGGCGCTCGGATTTCATCGGCGAGATCGGCAACTTCAACGGCAACCGCACGCTGCGCTACGTCGTCGGCGAGAACGTCACCGACGCGCAGGTCAGCTACACCTTCGCCGACGGCAGCACCCTCGCCGGGCTGAGCCTGCTGCTGCAGGCGAGCAACCTGACCAACTCGCCCTACCGCACCTACGCCGGCACCAAGGATCGCCCGCTGGAGTACGTCGAATGGGGACGCACCTACATGCTGGGCGTGAACTACAAGTTCTGAGTCCCGCGTAGAGGCTGCAGACGACGCCCGCCGGCGCACCCGGCGGGCGTTTTCGTTGGGGCGGTTGCCGCGGACGGTTGCGTCAAATGCCGCGGTGGCCGACGAGAAAACGATGAGATCAGGATCGAGCAGCGGTGGCGATCTGGTTTGCCGATCGGGATCAAGACGAGCGGCCTGGAGGGCGCACACCAGCCCCTTCGCCTGCGAGAAGATCTACAGCAAGCGATCGTGCGGGAACTGATGGAGATCTCGCCGCGTCCGCGAAGTTCCCGACAAAAAAGCCGCGAGTGCGCGGAATGGCCGCGTCGCCGAAAAAGATCTGCACTTCAGGAGTGCATGGCCCAAGCCCTCTGCGTGCCAGAAAGCGCCATGCCTGGACATTCATTGCTGAACTCCGAACTGGTCGGCCCGGCCGCGCCACGGACCATGCATCCGCGCCGAATCGATACTGCGGCAGCTGACCGAGGTGAGCAGCACCATCTTCAAAGATGGGTCTCAGCCAGGAGGCCGCAAGATCGAGACCAGGTGGCGTCGCTGGAAAAGCGGCGTTTCAGAACACAAGGGCTGGCGTGCAGACATGGTGACATTGCCGCGATGGACACCAGCGCAGCGATGACGGCGGATTCGTGGCCGCGTCGCCTAGCCGGCAGCAAGAGCGACAGCGACGCAGCAGTCTGTTGTGTGGGCCAGCAAGGCAAGTCTCCGAGCTGGCCTTGGTTCCAGGACGGCGTGATTGTCGGCGACGACGCGTGCCCTGATTACCGGGCACGCCAAACCGCGAAGACGGCGTGGCGTGGTCACCACAACATGCTTACTACGGACACTGAACTTCCAGAGCGATCCTTGTCGTCCAACAAGCGCCCACGTCGGTGGCATGCATGCGGCCTATCCGACGCAGTGCACGCCGGACTGTCTCTCACAAACACCGTCTCGGCAGTGCCGTAGCCACACAGCAGGATGCGACGCTGCCGTCGCAGGAATCACTTGGTCCCGCTCATGCGCCCTGCAGGCACACCATCGCATAGCCGGGCAAACGCAAGCGCTCTTCGACCGCACCCGCGACCACGCCCGGCACCTGCAGCGCCTGCCAGCTGCCCTCAGGCAGCGCCACGTCGGCGGCCTCGGCGGACAGATTGAACGCCAGCAGCAAGCGCTGCGCGGCGTGGCGACGCTGGAACATCAGCACGGGCTCGGCCGTCTCGTGGAAGACAATGTCGCCCTCACGCAAGGCCGGATGGCGCTTGCGCCAGGCCAGGAACTGGCGAATCGCATGCAGGACCGACTGCGGGTCGGCCTCCTGCGCCGCCACCGATTGCGCGCGATGCGCTGCCGCGATCGGCAGCCAAGGCGTCCCCGTGCTGAACCCAGCTTGCTCGCTGGCATCCCACGGCAGCGGCGTCCGGCACCCATCGCGGCCCTTGAAGTTCGGCCAGAATGCGATGCCGTAGGGATCCTGCAGCGCCTCGAACGGCACCTCTGCCTCGCCCAGGCCCAGCTCTTCGCCCTGGTAGACGCAGACCGAGCCGCGCAGCGAACACAGCATCGCGATCAGCAGCCGCGCGAAGGCCGGCGTCTCGGCACCCTGCCCCCAACGCGTCACCGCGCGTTGCACGTCATGATTGGAAATCGCCCAGCACGGCCAGCCTTCGGTCATCGCCGCTTCCAGGCGCGAGACCGTCTCGCGGATGTAGGCCGCGCTGAAATCGTCGGTCAGCAATTCGAAGCTGTAGCCCATGTGCAGGTGCCCGGCGCGGGTGTATTCGGCCGTGGTCGCCAGCGAATCCTCCGACGAGATCTCGCCCAGGCTTACCGTCCCCGGATAGCGGTCGAGCAGGCTGCGCAGCTTCTGCAGGAACGGCAGGTTCTCCGCCTGCGTGTTGTTGTAGTAGTGGTACTGGAAGGCGTACGGATTATCCGGGCTGAAACCGCGGCCGACGCGCTTTTCCGGCGGTTTGGGCGGGTTGTCGCGCAGTTGCGGATCGTGGAAGCAGAAATTGATCGCGTCCAGGCGAAAGCCGTCGACACCGCGCGCCAGCCAGAACTCCACGTTGTCCAGCGTCGCCTGCTGCACCTGCGGATTGTGGAAGTTCAGATCCGGCTGCGAGGCAAGGAAATTGTGCAGATAGTACTGCCCGCGGCGCGGTTCCCACTGCCACGCCACGCCACCGAAGATCGACAGCCAGTTGTTGGGCGGCGCCCCGTCCTCACGCGCATCGGCCCACACGTACCAATCCGCCTTAGGATTGTCGCGGCTCTGCCGGCTTTCCTTGAACCAGTCGTGCTCCACCGAGGTGTGACTGAGCACCTGGTCGATCATCACCTTCAGGCCCAGCGCATGCGCCTTGGCCAGCAGGGCATCGAAGTCGGCCATGGTACCGAACAGCGGATCGACCTCACGATAGTCGGCGATGTCGTAGCCGAAATCGGCCATCGGCGACTTGAAGAACGGCGAGATCCAGATCGCATCCACGCCCAACGCCGCGATGTAGTCCAGCTTGCGCACGATGCCCGGCAAATCGCCGATACCGTCGCCGTTGGCGTCGAGAAAACTACGCGGATAGATCTGATAGATGACGGCACCGCGCCACCATGGAGCCTGAGACATGCAACGCCCCCCTTCGGGCAGAAATCGCGCGTGCGACGGGCACGCGAAACGCTGCGCTAGAGTAGCGTTGATGCAGGAATTTCAGCGGTACTTGCATACGTATTCAGGAGTCTCACCCCTAAGGCTTCGAGTACCAGGTATAGCGACCAGATAGTTTTGACATGCCTGATCGCCTAGCCAGACCAACTTCTTCGAGGGCAATCGACAGACCTAAGCCTGCATGTCTTTTTCAGTGTTCCGTTGGCGACATATTTGCCGGCTTTGTTCCCTTCCAACTACCGGACTTCAATGCGAGCGGACAGACTCGTTGATACTGTCCGAGCGAATCGTAGTCCTGGTTTTTCCTGCTCTCCTCGATTCTTGTAGAAAAGCCGTCATGCGTGATTTGGGCAAAGCGGTCAGCTGACCGCCGCGGCCCCCCGATTATCCGAAGACACCGACCTCGCCGGACCCGATTTTCCGGAGCCCTTGCGACGTGCGTAGAACTCGTTCAACCACTGTTCTGGCGTCAGATCGTCCGGCGCGACGCCGTGTTCCTTGGCCTTGCGCTCCAGCACCTGGTGCATGATTTCGATATTGTCGGTCGACGCCGAGATGACCGACAGCGCATCGTCCATGCCGCGCAGATTGAGCTGGCACACCGACGATCCATGGCCCTGCTTGACCAGGAAGCAGCGCGAGCGCTCGTCCAGGCTGACCACGACCTGGTACTCGGCCTCGGTGAGCTTGAGGCCGTCCATGTAGTCTTCCTTGCTGGCATTGGGATTGGGCAGCAGGATCATCGTCGCGGTCTGTTCGACCAGCGCCGCGGAAATGTCGCTAGCGAGCGCATCCTCCGGGCTCTGGGTGGCGAAGATACCCAGGCCGTTCTGCTTACGGATGGTCTTCTGCTTGTTCTTGGCGAATTCCTTCAGGCCGCCCTTGCCATCGAGGATCTTCCAGAACTCGTCCATCACGTAGATGAGCGGCCGGCCATCGATCAGGGCTTCCAGCCGATGCAGCAGATAGTTGATGACCGGAACCCGCACTTCCGGATTGTCGATGACGTCGGTGTAGTCGAAGCCGATGATGCTGGCCTTCTCGAGGTCGATCGTATCGACCGGATTGTCGAACACCCAGCCATGCGAGTTGCCGGCGGTCCACTTGCGCATGCGCGCGTACAGGCCGTCGTCGCCCATGTTGGGCAGGCTCTTGCGGAAGTTGGTCATGCTGCGCAGATGCATGGGCGTGTCGAGCATGCCCTCCACGCCGCGGAAGATGTCCTCCTCCTCGCGCGAGGTGTACTCGATCTTGCCGGCGAGGACCTTGATCAGGTCGGCCAGGAACTGCACGTTCGCCTCGGTGCGCTCGCACTGGAACGGGTTGAAGCCGGTGGGCTTGCCGTTCTCCAGCGCCAGGTAATTGCCGCCGCAGGCGCGCACGAAGATCTCGGCGCCGCGATCCTTGTCGAAGAAGAAGATGGTCGGGATCGGATCGAACTTCTGCACCTGGCTGAGCAGGAAGTTGATCAACGCGGTCTTACCGGTACCCGACTTGCCGATCACCATGGTGTTGGCGATCGCCTTCTCGCCGAGCGAGTTCTCCGCAGGATGCGTGGCGTGGAAATTGAAGTAGTACGGTTGGCCGTTGGTGGTCTGCAAGGTGGTGACGCACTCGCCCCACGGATTGTTCTCGCGCTTGCCCTGAGCGAAATTGTGCAGCGGCGACAGACCGAGGAAGTTCAGCGAGCTGACACTGGCGATACGCGTACGGTAGCGCCAGTTCCCTGGCAACTGGGCGTAGAAAGAGGACGCAACCGCAAGATCCTCCTTGGTCGAGACAAAGCCGGCATTGGACAGTTCCGCGCGGGTGGTCGCCACCTGCTGCGAGAGCTTCTCCTGCGTATCGGCGTAGACCGCAATGGTGAAGTGGTACTCGCCCAGGACGAAGTTGCCCGACGACAGCTGATCCATCGCCAAGTCGAGTTCGTGGATCTGGCTGACCGCCTTGTCGCCCGAGGACACCATCATGCCCTTGGTGCGATCGAGCACCTTCAGCGCGTCGTGCCGGCCCATCGGGCTGAAGGAGTGGGTCACCACATACTCGAAGTCGAGATACTTCAGGCCATTGAGGATGCCGGGATAGGTTCCGTCGGTGTATTCCTTGATGTTCAGAATGGCACCGAAATGATTGACACCCTCCGGGGTCTTGATCACGAAGTCGCCGGTCTTGTTGGCAAACATGTGCTTGCTGACCGGCAGATAGGCGGGCACCGGCGCCTGCAGCACCGGTACCGGCTCGTCGATGCGATTGATCAGATAACCGAAGAACTCCAGCGTCTCGGAGAACACCACGCCATTGGTGGCCTCGTACATGCTAAGCCGGTACGGCGAATAATCCTTCAGCACGGCTTCGACGTTGCCTGCAAGTTCAAGGACCTTGGCGATCGCCTGGTCCTGTTCTGACTGCAACTGGGAAATGTTCGACGACTTATCCATGAGACGCTTACCGGTCACTACCGGGCGATACATCATGGTCATGTACAGCTCGTTCTGCATGATCTTCTGCGAGGACAATGTCCCGTAGTACTGATCAGACAAGGCCTGGTTGAACGCCTGCTTGAACTTGCTGCCGTTCTTGATGCGACGGCGGCGGCGCACATCGTGCACCCAGAACGCCACATTGGCGAAATCCGGAGCGCGCAGCGTCTGCAGCATGCGGTTGAACGTGTTGTGCCGGTGTTCGATCTCCCACTCTTCGCGGCCCACGAATGGAAGCCCGCCCAGGTGCCAGACCAGCATGAAATCTCCTCCCGTCGTCTTCAGAACGGACGGCGCCACATGCGTGGAGATGGAGATGAATTCGCTGATCGAAGTATCCGGGATGAACATAATAGAACTCAGAATCCGTTTCGTCTTGCCAAGGCCCGGCGCAGATGCACCGGGAACCGCCGACCCCGCTCACACCAGCACTGCCGGCGAGTCGACACGAAAAACCGAACAACCCCATGCACGACACAGGCGTCGTGCATGGGGTCGAGACCCGGCGCCCGGTTCCAAGCTAGCGCTTGGCGCCCGGCACCTCTTTCCTGTACTCATTCGGCGAGAACACCCACATGCCGGAATAGCGCTGCAGGTTGCGCACGCGCATCCGCATCATCCAGCGCAACCCGAGCATGCGGAAGATCATCTCGTCCCGCTTGGTCATCTGCTGCATGATGAAGACGATGACCGGAATGAGCGCCAGCAGCCACATATTGAAATAGATACCCATCAGGAAGCCGCCGCCCGCGCCGATGAAGAACGGGATGTACGGCACCCCGAAAAACATCGCAGGCCGGGTGCAGCCCCGGAAAAGTACGTTCTTATGCATACTGCACGGCGTGCTGAACGAGCGTGATGGCCGCGGTGCAGGCCGTCTGGCCAGTGTCGCCGATGAGCATTTTGGCCAACTGGCCGGCAGCACCGATCAACACGCCACCCAGCAGAACCGGAGCCACTTCGGAGACCCGCTTGTGCGCGAAGGCGATCTGGTAACCGGCAAAGACGACGGCGATCGTCACCACCACGATCGAAGCCATGTTCAGAATGTTGTTGGTCTTGCCGAGGAAGCCGCAGACCTTCTGGTCGGCGCCGGCATAGTCGACACCGGCGCCCGCCGCCATCGCGACGCCAGAGGCGAACACGGCTGCGGTGAACATCGCCGCCTTCAACGCCGCCATACCGATGACCTTGGCGTTCGAATTCACTTTAGCTTTCTTGAACATCATGGGTTTCTCCTTGATTTGGAAACAGGGGGTGGTCAAAAGCCATTTGCATGGCCGTGCTACTGCATCTGGCTAGAATACGAAGGCCCCGTCGCCAGACGTCGGCGGCGGCGTACTTGTGCCAGGAACGGCCGTTCCCGCCACTGCCTGAGGCGCGTGTGCGGCAACGTGCGGAACTGTGGGCGCTCCGCCACCTGCAGGAACCGCCACTCCTTTGCCGGCGCCTGTCGGTCGTATTACATAAAGATCGGAATCTGCGGCAGCCGCCTGTGCCGACACGGCCGCTACAGCACCTGCCGTTGGCTGCGCTGGCGCCGCAACGGCAGCTTGGGCACGCAGTGATGGTTGACCTTGCGTGGCGAGACCGCTGGCAAGCTGACCGGCCGCCGCGTCGATCCGCCTCGACACGATCGAATCCACTTCGCGCACCGCCGCGGCTTTCACCGAGTCTGTGACCACGCGGCGCACGCCTCCCGCCGGGATCACCGGGATCGCACCAGCGGTGGACGCGGCAAGCGCCCTGCTCTGATTGATCGACGCGTAGACCTTCTGCACGTAACCGTGGCGGTACCCGGTCTCGAAGTTGCCGGAATAGTAGCAACTGAACGACTTGCCCCAGTTGCCGCCGGAGCGGCTATAGCACTCGGCCAGGATCTTCGACGCGGCCTGCAGATTCGGACAGGTCTTGAACGCCTTCTCGTAGGTATCCAGGCCGTACTTGATCAGGTTGTAGCGATTGACCTGCCCCAGGCCCAGGGAGAAGTTGTAACCCTTCTCTTCCAGCATCCGCGCGGTGGCGACGGCTTCGGACAGGTTCTGCGGCTGGCGCACCAGGCGGCCGCCGACCACGCCGATCGCGAACGGATTGTGCGACGACTCGACGCGCACAACGTGCTGCATGACTTCAGCCGGAACCGCCATTTCGGGACAGCTGAGTAGTTCCATGCCTGGCAACATGCCGTGGTTACTCCCTATGCATCGGCGTCGTGGCAAATCGCCAAGAACGCCGCAGATGTCGCAAATCAATCGTGTTGGAAGAAAAATTCAAAGTCAATCGGCGCTGTTTCGCCCTTTCACCTTAATGAACATATTCATCCCCCACCCGACTGCATGCGTTCCGGATCGAAATCGATACCGGTGATATAGCGCCGGCCCGCGTGCGATTTGATGTGGACAACGATGTCGATGGTCATCATCAACAACCGCTTGATGACTGCGAACTCCAGGCCCGACCCTTCGGCCGACGCCTTGACCATGAGCGCCAACTGATCCCAGGTCTGCCCGATGCTGCCAGCATGGCAGCTGGTGATGGAACCGGGATGACCGGAGGCGCAGTTGCGGATGAAGTAGAACGACTCGTCGCCGCGCAGCTCCGCAAGGATGATGCGGTCCGGCTTCATGCGCAGGCATGCTTCCATGCAGCTCTTCGCGGTGACGTTGCTCGTGCTTTGTCCACCTTTCGAGTAGAGCAAATGCACGGAATTGGGCTGGCTGATGAAGAGCTCGCGCGCGTCCTCGATGGTCACCAGCCGCTCTTCGTGCGGGATGTGATTGACCAGCGACTTCATGAAGGTGGTCTTGCCGCTGCCGGTCGCGCCGGCGACGACGACGTTCTTCTTGAACAGCACCGCCTTCTTGAAGAATTCGGCGTAATCGCGCTGCCTCCGTAGTTCGAGCAGCTCGCGATCCTGCTCGCTGAGCCCCGACTGCACCTCCAGGATCTCCTGGAAGAAGCCGTCTTCCTTGTACTGCTCCAGGGTCTTGGTGTGCTTTGACGGCAGGCGGATGGTGATCGACACCTTGCCGGCATCGCAGGCCGGCGGGATCACGAACTGCGCGCGCTGCCCGGTGGGAAAGGTCAACGACACCACCGGATCGGCATCGGTGATGCGCTGGCCGGTATTGCTCTCGTTGACCACCGCTGTGCAGAACTGCCGCGCGCGGTCGAAGGTCAGCGAAGGGATATCCATTCGCTGCCAGCCACGCAGGGTCTCCAGGTACAGCTCGCCGGGACGGTTGATGCAGATTTCCGTCACGTCCGGCGAGTTGAGGTAATCCAGGATGCCCAGCACCGAGTACTGGTAATCCAGGAAATCCGTGGAGATCTGCGCGGTCGGAGAGTCGTCGAACGTCACGTCGCTGTCTCGATCTCGGTCAACGCGGCAACACGGCCGTGAAGTCGACGTCCTTGGCCACGTAGACGTTCACGATGGTGCCCTGGTTGATGGTCACGGTGGCCGGACGCCGGCGATCCAGTGCCTGGTCGGCCAGACGCTGGATGGACTGCGCCGTATTGCTCTCGAACGGCTGCTCGGTGACCACGCCGGAGTTGAGGCCGGTCGTCGTGGTCTTCGGGCCATGCTCGGCCGCCGCCCACTTGAAGGCATCGCTGAGCAAGCTGATCATCAGCGCGGACGAGATGCGGCTCGCCCAATGTGCATTGTATTGGCCCGGATGACCGGCACTGCCGAGGTTGTCGACGCCAGGACCAACCAGGGTCACGTCGATGCCGGTAGGCGTGGTGATGCGATCCCAGACCACCTGCATGCGCGGACCGGTCGGCTCTGCGGCGCCGTACTGACCGAGAATCTTCGATCCCTTCGGCAGCAGCAGGCGCCTGCCATTGATGGAGTACACCGGCTCGGTGATGATGCAGGAGGTGAAGCCCGGGAAATCTGTGATGATCCGGGTCTCCAGCACACAACGGATATAGGTGCCGCGCACCAGCAAACCGTCCGGATTGGCGATCGGCTTTGCGGACGTCACCTGGTCCTGCTGCTGCAAGCCTCCCAGCTCCTGACCCTGCGGCATGCCGATACCCTGCCCGCCCATGCCTGCTTCCTGCTGCATGCCGGCCATGCGCCGCTCCAGGAGTGACGGCCCGCGGTCCTGCCGAGACGAGGACTGCACCATGGGGTCTTTTTCAGTGGGCATCGGCGGCAGCGGCGGAAGGCTCGGTTGCTCGGCCAGTTGCACCGGCTCGGCCGGCTGCACCGGTAGCGGCGCCGCGGTCTGCGGCAACGCAGGTGCCACCACCGCTTCCTGGCGCGGCTTCGGTGCCGGCTCAGGCGCGCTGCTACCACTCACCAGCCAGAAGATCGCCAGGACCAACAGCGCGGCGATGCCGCCCAGGAACACCAGCGCCTTGCGATTGAGCTTCTTCAGATCGCTGGAGCGGAGCACCGGCTCGTTGGCGTCCAGATTCGGGTCAGCAGTCTGCTGCTGGCGAGCGAAATAGGGATTCTCGCGCGGCGCATCGTCCGCATGCGGGGAGCGCGGCTGACCGTGGTCGTTGCCGTAGTTTTCGTCAGACGGGGGTAGATTCGAGTTCACTTTTGCTTGTTCCTACGCAAGCCGACAACATTCTTGCCGTGGCGGATGACCAGGAAGGGATAGGTCCCGTGGACAATCAGGGTATTGCCCTCGACTGTGGTGTTGACCAGGAAATCCTCATCGCTTTCCTTCTCGCGCCCGAACACGGCCGGGAAATTGCCCGTCGGGAAACGCGTCAGATCCATTTTGATGTAGGTGAACTTGCCATCGTCGTAGACGCTGCTCGGCACGATCCACATTTGCTTGGAACGCGTGGAATAGTCGTAGTCGAAGTAGTAATGGCGGTCCTTAGTCAGCCGCGTGTCGAGTTGCGACTCATCCTTCACCTCGTCGCTGGCGGCGGCAAAGCTGGTGTCCTTCGGATAGGTGAAGGTCACTTTGTACTGCACGCCGGCCTGCTTGGCCTGCTCCAGCCGCTGCCAGTCCGTGGCCACCACCTTCAGTTCCAGAATGTAGGAATGGGTGGCGGTGCGGATCATCATGTTGGTGTCGACGTCGACGTTCTTCGGCTTCAGATAGAAGACGTTCTCGCGACGGCTGAGTTCCCAGCCACTGGTGAAACCGGTGCTGTAATCGAGGATCTTCTCGTTCGGGCTCAGTTCGATCTGGGTGGTGATGCCCAGGCCGGTACGCACCTGGTAGATCTTGTCAGGCTCGTACTCGTACTGCTGAACCACCTGGGCCGACGCGATCGGCGCAAACAGGCCCAGAGCCAGCAACGCAATATGCGCCGCACCGGTTTTCGTCAGGAAACTCATCGAACGTTCGCTCCATTACCATTGTGCTGAGGTGCAACGTTGGGCACGGGAGGCGCAGTAGCGGGCTGCGCTCCCGGATAGACTGGCGCGCTGGCCGGGTTGGCCATCGGCGCCTGCTGCGGAACCGGCATCGTGCCGCCAGCGCCCGGCGCCACCGGCTGGCCCGGCATCTGCTGCCCCGGCACTTGCCCCGTCGTTCCATCCATCTGAGCGGACGCCGGCTGCTGGACCGCGCCCGTGGCAGGCGTCTGCACGGCGGGCGACGGCGGAACCGGCATGGCCGAGTAATCGTTGTCGACCCGGTAGTCGGTCACTTGGAAACCCAGCGGATTCTGCACTCGCAGATCCTCGTCCATGGCCAGATTATTGTTGTAACGGAAGCCAAGAATGGCGAATTTATTGTCGAGAAACGTGGATTGGCCGGTCTTCTTGTCGTAGATGCTGCGCTGGAAGCGCACATTGGCGCCGGTATATGGCTTGCCGCCGCCACCGAGCAGCGTAATGCTCAGAATCTTGACCCGAATGGAGCGCACCTTGCCGTAGATGTAGTAAGGCGCGGACTGATTGCTGGGCGCATGCAGATTGAAGTACTCAGCCCCCACCGCGGTATCGCGGGGCGCCATCGAGAACACCGTATTCCAGTCGTTGAGCCCCATCATCTCCGAGTCGTAGGACTCGCGCGCGGTAATGAAGCGTGCCACATTGCTCCTGGCCAACGCCTCGCTGGTGGTGACGCTCTGCACATCGCCAATGTTGCGCAGCACAGACACGGTAGAATTGCCGGTATACGCATCGGCCATCACCAGATACGGCACCTTCTCCTTCAACGGCAGCATGTAGTAGTACCCGCCGCCGAGGAGCAGGCACATGATGATGGCGCCGAACGCGACCCACCACGCACGGCGCTCGCTGCGGCGAGCCAGATCAGCAATGCTGATTTCGTAGTTGACCGCCTTCGCTACCGCTTTGTTGACGTTTTCGCTTTCGACCGGCTTTTTACCGAACATCAGACTTCACCAGGTTTCGTAATGTGGCTGTCGGCGCGCAGCGTGCAGGCCGACGGTGACGTCACTTCGCGCTGCCGCTGGCTGCCGGCGCGCCGCTCAGCGACGACGACGGCTGCACCAGGATGCGATTGCCCGCCGCGGTCACGCTCAGCCCTTCCTGCGCATAGACCACGCTCAGCTCGGCGACCGCCTGCTGGATGCTGGTGGTGTTGATCTTGGCGACCGGGGCATACAGCGTGTAATCGGACTGGATGCCGTAGGACAGTTGCATGTTCGAATCCTTGGCCCAGCGCTCGAGCATCGTCTTGAGCGTGCCGTCCATCGGGATCGCCTGATACACGTACGACGAGTACAGCGGGATCTCCATGGTCGACTCGGAGAAACGGTTGACCGGCTTCCACTTGCCGCGGAAGTCGGGTGCCGGCCTGGTTGCACAGGCGCTCAACAGCGCGACGGCACTCAACGTAGCGATCAGCCGAAACATATGCGTTCTTTTCACGCGAGCCTCTGAATTGCGGAAACGTATAGAGAGCGGGCGGCGCGCAGGCGGCCCACTGCTGGATGGCGAAGTTCGACGCGACGGCACGACACGCGCGTCGCGGCAAGGAAGGCGCCGGAAACGGCGCGGGCACGGATCTGCGGCAGACAACCGGACGGATCCGAGGCCGCGCGATCAGCGCCGAAGAAAACGGAATTTGACAGCAAACCTTCCATGTCACCCCTTACGTGCGCCGTTCGGCCCACGCCCCTGTTCCTGTTTCTGTTACCAACGCACCGCCATACTCGCGAGAATGTGCCGCAGGGGCATGCTCACGTCAAGCATTTGGCAAAAAAACGTTCAAATGATAAATGCGCCCAAAAAATAGGTGTTTTTCGTCACACTTTCATATCGAGAGTGTCGGAATATCGACTTTGGGACGCAGCCGCGCGGTGAAGTAGCGATCCTTGTAGTACTTGATCTTGTCGCACTTCACCGGATGCGGAATGCCCTCGTACAAGAACACCTCTTGATCGTTGCCCATCGCCTTCAACTCTTGCGGCAGCATCAGCGCCCGCTTCTCCTCCGACACGCTTCGGGTCACATCCTTGCCGCGGGTGACGTTCTTCTTGCGGAAGGTGGTGTAGCCAAGCATCTCGGAGTAGTCGTTGGCATCCTGCTGCTCGCGCGGAGCGTAGAGAATCTGCAGTGCATGATTCGTGATGATGGTCCGCGAGATGTCCTTGCCATAGGTGGCATCGAGCTGCGCCATGCTCTGGATGATCGGCAGAAGGCGGACATTGTAGCCAGCCATATATGACACTGCCGAGGCGATGATGTCGACCTTGCCGATCGCGGTGAACTCGTCCATCAGCAGCAGGCACTGATACTTCAGCGCCGGATTGCTCTTGGGCAGTTCCTTGGTGTTGAGGTTGATGATCTGGCTGAAGAACAGGTTGATGATAAGGCGGCTCTCGGCCAGCTTGTTGGGCTGGATGCCGATGTAGATGGTCATCTTCTTCTTGCGCAGGTCGGTCAGCAGGAAGTCGTTGTCGCTGGTGGCCGCATCCAGCACCGGATTGATCCAGGCGTTGAGCGGCTCCTTCAGCGTGCCCATGATCGAGGCGAAGGTCTCGTCCGCCTGCGACAGCAGGTTGGAGAACGCCGACTTGGCATTGCCGCTGAGGAAGCGCCGCTCCGACAGCGACTTCAGGTACTTCTTCAGGTCGGTGCCGTCGCCGGACGACAGGCGGTAGATCGCGCCCAGCGTCGGCGTGCCGAGACCGCCGGGGAAGCCGATGTTGCGCTCGTCGTCCCAGTTCTCAAACAGGTACAGCGAGAACGCCATGAACGCATTGCGCGCCTGGCTGACCCAGAACTTCTGGTCGTCGGAGCCATCCGGATACAACATGGCGGCGATGCTCATCAGGTCCGAGACGCGGAACGCCGGATCGTCGGAGACATAGCTGAGCGGATTCCAGCGATGGGTGCGACGATCCTCGGCGAACGGATTGAACAGGAACACCTCCTGGCCCTGGCTGGCGCGCCAGCCGCTGGTCAGATCGAAGTTCTCCTGCTTGATGTCCAGGACGACCACCGATTCCTGGTACTCCAGCAGGTTCGGAATGACCACGCCGACGCCCTTGCCCGACCGGGTCGGGGCCGCCAGGATCACGAACTGCTGGCCACTGAGGCGCACCAGCTTGCCGCGGAACTTGCCGACCACGATGCCGTCGCCGCTGGTCTTGAACAGCCCATGCTTGGACAGGTCGGCCGCGCCGGCGAAGCGCGCGTCGCCATGCAGGCTGCGCTTGGGCGGCCTGAACATCAGCACCAGGATCAGCAGGGCCACCAGGCCGGGCAAGCCGAAGCCGAGGTAGCCGGCCCATTTGATCTTGCCGACGTACGGAGCCACCTCCGGCAAGCCAATGGCATGAACGTACTGGTAGTAGGTGCCTAGCCCGAACATCCGTGTGTCCAGCTTCAGCAGCAGCAGGACCAGATAGCCGGACAGGAAATAGCCGCAGACGGCCGTGAGCACGACGACGAGCGCCGCCGCAACGAGTTTACGATTCGACAAGCCCTATCCTCCCTGATCCATCCTGGCCGACATTCTAGAGCGAGTTCCGTGCTTTGAGAGGAGTTGCGTCGGTGTGCGCGCGGCAGGAGGACCTGCAAGCACGGCATCGACCGGAAACGGCGCTTGGCCAGGGAGGTCGGCCCATCACAAGCGCCAGGCCCCAGATGGCGCCTGCGCAAGGCCCGGAACTCCGGCATGTCCTGCGGAGCGATCGCTACCGGCGGGTTTGCGCCCGCCCAGACGTGCAGGCGCGCTAGCGACGCTGCCGCGTGCTCGGCTTGTTCCGCGAGGGCTTCTTTTCCGCGCTGACCGCGTCCCGATCGCGCTCGACCAGAGTGTCCAGGAAGACACGCGCCTCGTCCCACGACATGTCGTGCGGATCCACCCGCGCACCGCCGTCGGTGGTGACCGTATAGCCCACCACGTTGGCCGGGCTGTAGTCCGGCTCCCGGGTCAACGCCACGAGCTGGTAGCGTCCTTTGACTTGCACCGTATGATGGTATTCCACCATGCGCCTGGCCTCCTCGCCTGATCGTCCGCTCGGATGCTAAAGCAAGCCCGGCCGCGCGGCCAGCATCCGAGCGCACCCGGTGGCGTGAGCGCAGACACAAAAAAGCCGGCGTCTGCCGGCTTTGTCGTTTCCACGTTCGCTTTTTCGCGTCGTGGTGGGCGGTACAGGGTTCGAACCTGTGACCCCTACCATGTCAAGGTAGTGCTCTACCGCTGAGCTAACCGCCCTTCTCTGCCGCGGCGCACCGCTGCAGGGGCGCGAATCTTAGCCCACCTGGCGGACAAGAACAATACCCACCTTCCGATCGGGCACCGCTGCGGCCCGCCTAGCCGACCAGACTGGCATCGCGCAGCTTCTTGATCTGGTCGCGCACCCGCGCCGCATCCTCGAACTCCAAGTCCCGCGCGTGCTGGTACATCTCCTGCTCCAGCGCCTTGAGCCGCGCGGCGATCTCCGCCGGCGCCAGCGCCCGGTAGTCGGCCGGCTCTTCCGCGACCCGGCGCGCCTTGCCCTTGCCTTTGCCCTTGCCCGACTTGGCCTCGGTCGCGTCCTCGCGCGCGCCCTCCAGGATGTCCACGATCGGGCGCGCCACCGACTTCGGGACGATCCCGTGTTCCAGGTTGTACTCCACCTGCTTCTCGCGGCGGCGCCCGGTTTCGTCGATCGCGGCCTGCATCGAACGCGTCATCTTGTCCGCGTAGAGGATCGCCTTGCCGCGCAGGTTGCGCGCGGCACGACCGATGGTCTGGATCAGCGAGCCGGTGGAGCGCAGGAAGCCTTCCTTGTCGGCGTCGAGGATCGCGACCAGCGAGACCTCCGGCATATCAAGACCCTCGCGCAGCAGGTTGATGCCGACCAGCACGTCGAACTTGCCCAGACGCAGGTCGCGAATGATCTCCACGCGCTCGACCGTGTCGATGTCCGAGTGCAGGTAGCGCACCTTCACCCCGTGCTCGCCGAGGTACTCGGTGAGGTTCTCGGCCATGCGCTTGGTCAGCGTGGTGACCAGGACGCGGTCGCCATCGGCCACGCGCAGGTTGATCTCCGACAGCAGATCGTCGACCTGGGTCGCCACCGGCCGGATCTCCACTTCCGGATCGATCAGCCCGGTCGGGCGCACCACCAGTTCGGTGATCTCGCCGGCCGACTCGCGCAACTCGTAGGGCCCCGGCGTGGCCGAGACGTAGATACTGCGCGGCGAGCGCGCCTCCCATTCCTCGAAGCGCAGCGGCCGGTTATCCAGCGCCGACGGCAGTCGGAAACCGAATTCCACCAGGGTTTCCTTGCGCGAGCGGTCGCCTTTGTACATCGCGCCGATCTGCGGCACGGTGACGTGCGACTCGTCCACCACCAGCAAGGCGTCCGGCGGCAGGTAGTCGAACAGGGTCGGCGGCGGTTCGCCCGGCGCCTTGCCGGTCAGATGCCGCGAGTAGTTCTCGATGCCGTTGCAGAAGCCGACCTCGGCCATCATTTCCAGGTCGAACTGGGTACGCTGCGCCAGCCGCTGCGCCTCCACCAGCTTGTTCTGCGCGTACAGCTGTTCGAGCCGATCCTTCAGCTCCAGCTTGATCGTGTCCACCGCGCTGAGCGTGCGCTCGCGGGTGGTGGCGTAGTGGGTCTTGGGGTAGATCGTGTAGCGCTGCAGCTTGCGCAGCGTCTCGCCGGTCAGCGGATCGAACAGGGTCAGCTGCTCCACGTCGCCGTCGAACAGTTCGATGCGCAAGGCCTCGCTGTCGGATTCGGCCGGGAACACATCGATGACCTCGCCGCGTACGCGGAAACTGCCGCGGTGCAATTCGTACTCGTTGCGGGTGTACTGCAGGTCGGTCAGGTGGCGGATCAACTGGCGCTGCTCCACGTGCTCGCCGATCGACAGGATCAGCCGCAGCGACAGGTAGTCCTCCGGCGCGCCCAAGCCGTAGATCGCCGAGACCGTCGCCACCACCAGCGCATCGCGCCGCGACAGCAGGGTCTTGGTCGCGGCCAGGCGCATCTGCTCGATGTGCTCGTTGATCGAACTGTCCTTCTCGATGAAAGTGTCCGAGGACGGCACGTAGGCCTCGGGCTGGTAGTAGTCGTAGTAGCTGACGAAGTACTCGACCGCGTTGTTGGGAAAGAACGCCTTGAATTCGCCGTACAACTGCGCCGCCAGCGTCTTGTTCGGCGCCATCACCAGGGTCGGCTTCTGGATCGCCTGGACCACGTTGGCGATGGTGTAGGTCTTGCCCGACCCGGTCACGCCGAGCAGGGTCTGCTTGGCCAGGCCGGCCTCGAAGCCGGCCACCAGCTTCTCGATCGCCTGCGGCTGGTCGCCGGCCGGCGAATACGGCGATACGAGTTGGAAACGGTCGGACATGCATCTTCACCTGCAGATGACCGACGAGTATAGCCAGCAGAGGATGACAGGGATGTCTGGATTATTCCTACAGCCCTATCAGCTTCCAGGCGATGCCTTTGCGCACCCCCTCCGCCGCAAGCTTGGGGCGCGAACTAAGGAGCGGACATGGCCACAAGGACTCAAGGCTTTACCCTGCTGGAAGCGATCGTCAGCCTAGCACTCGTGTTGGTCGTGCTGAGCCTCGGGCTCCCACCTTTTGGGCGCTTGCTTGACCGGCATCGGGAACTGGCCACGACCAACGAGTTACTGGCGCACCTTGCCTTGGCGCGCAGCTGGGCTATCGCCCGCGGACAACCGGTGGCTCTGTGCCCCTCGAAGACTCAAGGACGCTGCGCCCCCGATATCGACTGGAGCGGCAACTGGATGATCTACACGGATCCGGATGGCGACAGGCAGCCCAATCGACCCGATGACATCCTGGCCGAAGCCGCAGCCCCCAGCCATCCCAGACTGCGCATTGTTTCGTCTTCCGGGCGCTCGCAGATGCGCTACCTCCCCGATGGGCGCGCTGCAGGGAGCAATCTCACCTTCAGCATCTGTCGCCGGCACGCGATCATGACCGAAGTGATCGTCAGCGCGACCGGGAGGGCGCGCTCGGTCCGCCATGCAGGCGGGCATCGATGCCGGCCTTAGCGAAAAAGGCGCTTGCCAGCCGTCCAAGATCTGCTTACAATGCGCGCCTCGCCCGAATAGCTCAGCCGGTTAGAGCACTTGACTGTTAATCAGGGGGTCGTTGGTTCGAGTCCAACTTCGGGCGCCACCTAAAAAAAAACCGCCGTTACCCGGCGGTTTTTTTTGCCTCACCAGCACTTCGCCGGGGTCGAGGACAGAGAGCCACTGGCCGAACGCAGGCCGCTCTGATTGATCGCCAATGTCGCGCAGTCAGCATCCCGCGCTTGCGCCTTTCCCGAGATCGGCACCGCGGTGATACTGAAACTTGTTGCATTGCTGGCAGCCAGGCTCACAGTGTAGAAGTTGCTGACGTCGGCGCTGCACGCCGGCAGCGCAGGAGCAGTGCCGGCCGCGCTCACGTAGCTCATGTTGGTGGTATGGAAGCGCTCCATGTATTGCGCCGCCTCCTGCAAACAACCAGCAGCGGCCGAACGCCGCGCCTTGATCATCGCCCAGTTGTAGCTGACCATGGCGATACTGGCCAGTATGGCGATGATCGCCACCGTGATCATCAGTTCGATCAGACTGAAACCGCGCTGTGCTGCGAATCGACTACGACTGGGCATGCCTTGGCTCCAATGGATGCGGGAAACGTTTCGGGTCGAGCGCTGTCATTCCTGGAGTAATTCCTTCCACTGCACACGCCCCACCTTGCGAATTTCGCGGATCCGTTTGCAGACCGCGCTGCCATCGTTGATATTCAGGCAAGCCAGACCGCCGCTGCCGCCTGCCCCCCCCGGTGAAGTAATTGCTCGCGCTGCCCAAGCCACCGAGGGCCACCGACGCGACAGGAATCGACACGCCACCGACCGTCAGCGTTTCGTCGGCATAAGACCCGTCCCGATCCAAATCGAAGAACGACTGATTGAGACTGGAGCCAGTGAACGCATCGATGGCATTGTCCTGACCCTTGCCACCCGGCAGGCACGGGTCATCGTCGGGGATGTTGCTGGTGAAGGTCAGCACGCCGGAAATGACGTTCACACCGGTGTAGACGCGCTCGCCATTGGCCGTCGCAGGCGCGGGATCGGGCACCGGCGGATCGATCAGGTCCAGATACCAGCCCTTCTTGCCCGTTGCCAACGCGCTGTTGGCCTCCATGACACGCACCATCTGATTGTTGACCACGCCGCTCGCCACGAACTTGCGCCGCTGCAGGTCGGCCTTGGCGACACTGGTCGTGGAGTCCTTGATCCCGTAGACCGACTGCACGGTCGTGTTGGTCACATCGTCGGTGGTGAGAAAACGACCGGTACCGAAGAAGATCCACAACTGGAAGCTGGCAGGGTCACGCGCGATCGCCGGTGCCGAAGTGATGGGCTGAGGCGTGCCTGTGGAGTTGGTCGCAGTGAACAGGCGCAGGCGATTGCTCGCGGCGTTCCAGCTGGAAGAGGTCGTCGCGGAGAGGTCGAAGCGCCAGAGATTTCCTTGCATGTCGCCGGCGTAGACATAGTCGATGGTCCCGTTGCCGTCCACGTCGCGCACAGCGGGCGCAAACAGTCCATTCGGAGACGAGGAAGAGCCCACCCCTGTGTCGATTTCCGAAAGCAACGCACCATCGCTGAGCCGGTACACAAACAACACAGCGCGCTCGTTGGTGCTGTTAGGGCCGTTGGCCACGATGACCGCGAGATCGCCGTTGTTGAGCTTGGCGATGACCGGTGCGCCCAGATTCAGACCCATATTATTGTCGGCCGTGGTCGACACCTGATTGTCGCCGGACTTTTCCCACAGCACATTGTTGTTGGAGAAACTGTCGGGGCTGGTCACATCCAACGCATAGATGCCCTTGCCGCCACGACCGAGTGTGCCGACCAGGATTGTCTGATTGTTCAATTGATCCCTGCGGGAAATGCTGATCGGGCCATCCACGAAGAAGCGATGGTCGTAGTCCGGTGCGCTGAGGGTGGCCAAGTCGGTGAAGTTCAGACTGGCTGGCACATACGCGAAGCGCTCCACGCCGGTATCGGCGTTGAACGCATGCATCATGCCGTCGTTGGAACCGATGAAGATGGTGCCGCTGACCGTATCGTAGGCCGGCGAGGAATTGACGATGTCGCCGATCAAGGTGCTACGGGTGCGCAAATACCCGTTGGGACGATTTTGCTCCAGATCCTGGGTGCCGGTGATGTAGGCCGCGTTGTTGGCTCCGCTGACAGCGGCGGCGGTTGGGGTCGCCGCACGCGCCAATGCCGTTTGCTGCGCGGAGGTGGGGAAGCTCGCGCCCGCCGTGCCGCTCCACGTGCGGATAGTGCGCCCCGAACCGGGAATGCTAGCTACCCAGGACGGATTGGTCGAGTCCACGCCGGTACTTGTTACCGGAATCGCCTTGAGCGCCCCAGTCCACTTACCGGAGACGAAACTGGCCTGATAGACATTCGTACTGCTGGTGAGACTGCTGGAATTCGCAGCGAGGTTGCCGGCTGTACCGGTACGCTCGACGATCGACCCAAGTGCGGACTTCAGCCCCTGCGTGAATTCGTCGGGATTGCTCGCCACGATGAAACTGCCGCGCCCATTCACGGCCGCGTGCCAAAGATCGTCGATATTGGCGATGCTGTCGTTGGAAGGCGTCGGCCAGCTCTTCGCGCCCGAGGTGAGGGCCGGAAGATCATTTTCCGGATCCAGAATGCCCTTCGCACCGATGGAAATCGCGAAGGTCGTCATGTGCTGCCAGAACGCAGGATCCGCGGAATTGGTAGGCACCGAATTGGCCATGTCGGGCCTGAGATCCGACTTCCAGTAGCGCATCGCCACGTCGGCCAAGGTATCCGCGTCAGGACTTGCATAGGGCCGTGCAGGAGTATACGTGTACGTATTACCGGTCGGCCCGGAAATGGCAGAACCGGCGACGTTATCCTGCTCGTTGACAGGCGTGTAGCCACCCTTGGAATTCCAGTAGCCATCGGTGGTCAGAATCGTGAAGTTCTGCCGGCAAACGAGCTGCGCGGCGCCGGCTTGCGGACCATAGGGACCCGAAGCATCGCTGCTACTGAAATACGCGCCGGCATTGCTGAGCGCCCTGTGCAGCGGCGTACCATTGTTGCCATAGGCAGCATACAGCCGGTCGTACCAGACCTTACGATTGTTGTTATCCCCATTCAGTCCATTTGGGTTGTCGAACAGGCCGTCGTTCCTGGTCACCGGGATGGGGTTTGCATCGTTCATCGGGAGTGAATCCGCCGTTCTTTGCCAGATCGTGCGGAAACCAACCCGGACATTGGTCCCCAGATCTGCAAACGCATGTCCAGCACTTCCCTTGGCCACCTTGATGCGCGTGCGACTGTAGGAGTACCAGGTCGCAAAGTTGGTACGCTCGTCCGCCTCGCTTCTGCCAGTGGGCGTCGCGCGCGTACAGTTCTTCCATTGCCAGCCGCGACTGCTGTTGGTGCAACCACGGCCACTCAACCCCTGTTGGTTCGCAACGTTGTACAGCAATTCGCTGCGAATGATGACGCCGTCCCGCATGATCTGGTAGCGATGGTAATTTGCGGCATCAGACAAATAGGATTCCGATTTTTCGCTCAGATCCTTTGGAACATAGAACGTGATCGTATAATCGTAAAGATTAATCGGCGACGTCAAATTGTGAGCGTCGCTATAGACACTACCATAATCAGTACCACCGGCCATCGACGCGCCACTGGCGTCAACCCAAGGCTGGTAGTTCGTCGCAGGGTTATAGTAGATCGAATTTCTCGTATACACGTAAGAGCTGATGTTATTGCCGTTGTCACCATCTCTGGCCTGCGGCAACGTATCCGGCATGTAATTGTTTTCCATTGAGCCGGAGTCATCCAGGATGAACAACACATTGGGCGCGATGCGCCCCCCCGACTGCAGCGGGTAGCTGGGTACCACGATACCGGCGCTTGCCGGTAGCGCCAGCATGGTGCAGGCAAAGGCCGCAGCGAATGCGTTGAGACGGGGCCAAAGGCCGCGTCGCTGCACACGATGGTCGTGAAACTGGCTCATGGCGGTGACTCCGTCTTACGGCGCGATATAACTGGACTGAAGAATGACGCTGGCGCGGCCAGGCGCCTGGCTGCGCGCCACTACCCGATACATGGGTCGCACGCAGATCTGCTGGCCTGTGTACTTCTCGTCGCTGTTGCACTCGAACCAGGCTTCGGACGAACCCATGTATTCGATGTAGAAACTCGTGGCGGACGCCGACGCACTGCGGCTGGCGGTGCTGGCGTTGATCCAACCGTTGAAGCCGGGGTCGCGCCAGCGCTCGGTCTGGGTGGCCAGCGGACGCCCACAAACGCCAGCGCTGCATCCGCTGCCGGTGGGCACGACGGTTTGCGCGGCAGCCAGCGCCTCGCCCTCGCGCAACGCCGACTCGGCAGCTTGGAAGTTGACGCTGCGATCAAGCAGATTACCACTCATCCGCTCCTGCATCAGCGTCCCGCGCACGACCGCCAGGCCCAGCAGGGTCATCACCAGCAGCAGCAGCAGCACGACGATCAAGGACACGCCGGCCTGGCGCGCGACCCGGATTGGGGAGGGCGTTGTACTCATTCGTTGCGATTCCGCAAAGTGATGACATTGCTGATCGTGCGCGTCACCGGCTGCCCGTTCGTTCCAATCGCATCCTGGGTCTGGAAGGTCAAGGACAGATTGATGGCGCTCACCTGGCTCCAACGCGCCCCCACTGTCGCAGCACTGACGTAGCCGCCATTGCTGGGAATCAGATAGGTGATGGTCATGTTCTGAACGTTCTCGGCCACTTCCTGATCGACGATCGACGGAGTTCCGGTGGTGTTGGTCAACACGCCCTGATAAAGCGAGCGCCCGCCGCGCGGGTTGGTGCCGATGAACCAGCGCGATGCATTGAGCCGACTGAGCAGGGTGTTCGGCCCATAGGTGAAAACGGAACCGTTAATGCCAAGGTTGGCACTAGAATTTCCCGGCGACCCGGATGCAGCATGGCCGATGGTAGTACCTCCCTGGCCGCTGCTCATCTGGAACAGCGCGCCCATTCGCAACACCCCGGTACCTTGGGCATTCGGGCCGCACGCGATCAGAAAGTCGCCATTCCTGAAACCATGGGTACTCGCATTGACTGTGAACCGCGCGGATGCCGGGTTATGCGCGGTGACGACCGCGGTCGCGTCGCCGGAAGACAACAGCATCAGGCCATCGGTATTGGCCACACGATTTGACACGACATCGGGAAAGCTACCGCTTGCCGACACGCCGACCATCCGGTTGCCCGACCAGTTCGTCCACCAGCGCGATGCAGGATTGTTGATGACGTTCGACATCCCCATGTTGTCGCTGCTGTTGCACTGATTGCCACCGGCCTCGCGAATGTCGCGGGTCATCAGCTCGAACGCGGTGCGCACATTCTCCTGTATGCGCCCGAGATTCTCCGTGGCCGTGTAGGTCCGCCGGTTGGTGAGGAAGATGCCGATGGCCGCACCCACGACGAGCAAGCCCAGCACCAGCGAGATCATCAATTCGATCAGGCTCAGGCCCGCGCTGCGGCGCCGGCCCGGCACGCTCCCCCGGCGCATGCGACTCATAGCCGGGTCACCGTCTGGAACTGCTGCGTCTGCGCCGCCGTCGCATCGGCGGCTGCGTGACTGCCCCTGCTGTCGTCCCACTGCACCGTCACCCGGCATGCCGTGGCGTTGCAATTGATCGCGCCGCATGCCGAGGCGCCCATGATCGCCTGCAGCGAATTGATGAAATTGCGCTGGTCGGCCACCACCTGTGAGGCCCCGTTCGGCGCGCTACAGGTCATGCTCATGTTGTAGTTGCCGTTGCGGGCCACGTCGAGATTGGCCCGCATCGCATCGAAGATGCCGGTCGTACCGACCACCACCTGGCTGCGTTCGAAAGAGCTCTGGTTGTTGCGCAGCGCGGTCGCCTGTAAGGCGGCCACGCCCAGCATGCCGATGCCCATGATCAACACAGAGATCATCACTTCGATCAGGCTGACGCCGCGTTGCGCTGCGATCGGGATCGGTCGCGGAATGGAAGTAAGCATGGCGTTCACGTCGATGGAGAATCCGAGGGCGCAGGGCATGCGATATTGCCGGGGGTAGTGAAGAAGGCCACCCGACTGCCGCCGGCGATGTACACCACGCGCAAATTTTCGCTCGGCCGCGTGGTGGCGATGCAACTGGAAAAGCCCGCATTGAGCAGCGTTCCGGTGCTGCTGCGGGCAACCCCGTCCGGACTGAAGACGATGCGGTCGCTGTTGCCGCTGACCGCCGCGCTCACGCTCATCTGTACCGGCGCCTTGACACCACTGACGCGCAGGACGGTGGCGTCGGTCACCACGATGGTGATCCATTGGTTCCATGCGCCGCCGGCGGTGCAACTGCTGCCGTTGTCGCTGCGGCACACCGCCACGTTGCGGTTGAGCCGGATCGCTTCCGAGCGCGCCAGCTGCAGCGAGGCCACCATTTCGTTGGCGGCGGAAGTCAGCCGGTTGGAATTAACCAGATAGGTATAGCTGGGGATGGCGATGCTCATCAGCACAGCCAGCACGGCGACCGTCACCATCAGCTCGACCAGACTGAATCCCCCGATCCTTCGATGCCATCCGGAGCAGCGCGGTCGCGCGGCGTGAAAACGCAGCATGTCGTATCCCCAATTTCCCAATACCAAGCTAGAACTCCGGCCGGACCGATGCCAGCGGGGGCCGATGGGCGGTTGCAGATCGTAGCCGAACGGCGCATTTGGCGACATGGGGCCGGAACCCGGGCATGATGCGCCGAGCCCCCCCCCTGCACGCCGCCACCTGCACGCCGCCATGCGCTCCGCCGCCCCCTCCCCTCCGGCCATGAGCCTGGACATCCTGTGGCAGCCCACCAGCCTGATGTGGGTGGTGCTGGCCGGCGAAGCGGTGGCAGCCGTGTTGAGCCTGGCGCCAGGACAGTCCAGCAACGGCTGGATCCATTTCGGCCTGGCCTCGCTGCTGCTGCAATGGACAGCATTGACGACACTGGCCTTGCTCTATTGGCTGCGCGGCCGCCTGCGCCGCCGCCGGTCGCATCAGGTCGCCTATCTGGCGGTGACCCTCCTGGTGATCGTCGCCGTCGCCGTGCATGCGATCGCCTGGGCGACGCTGAGGGAGTTGTCGCTACTGCAGGGAGACTGGCGTATTTTCCTGCTGAAAGTGGCGGCCATCGCCTTGACCCTAGGACTGATGGCGCTGCTGGCGTTCCAGAACCACTGGCGGGTGCAACAGTTGGCGGTGCAGGCCAAGCACGCCCAGCTCGAAGCGCTGCGCGCCCGGATCCAGCCCCATTTCCTGTTCAACACGCTGAACACCGGCGCTGCCCTGGCGCGCTCACGCCCGGAACAGGCGGAGCACCTGCTGCTGGATCTTGCCGATCTGTTCCGCGCGGCGCTGGCCGGGGCGGATCGACTGAGCCTGGAAGAAGAGTTGTCGCTGGTGCGGCGCTATCTCGGCATCGAGCAGATGCGCCTGGGCGATCGATTGCGCGTGGAATGGCAGGTTCCGGACCCGCTTCCGGTGATCGAGGTGCCCACGCTTTCCATCCAGCCGTTGCTGGAAAACGCAATCCGGCACGGCATCGAACCCAGCATCCGCGGCGGCCATGTGCGCCTGCGCATCGAACAGGACGCACACTGGATCAGGATCGAGATCGCCAACTCCCTTCCCGCCGCCGGCGCGTCGACGGTCGGCGGCGGGCATGGCATCGGCATGGCCGGAGTGCGCGCGCGCGTGGAAAGCATCGGCGGCGGTCGTCTGAGCGCCAAGCGCGAAGCCGACCGCTTCGTCAGCCTGCTGGAACTGCCCCGCCTCGCCTGATCGTGCCGAGCCGGCGCGACCAGCGCAGCAGCGGATGCACGCTCAGGCCATGACCCGGTAGCAGGGCCGATACTCGCCGGAGATCTTCATGCGGCGCTGTTCGACGAAGGCGCGCAGCAACTCGTCCAGGGCCTGCATCATGTCCGCATCGCCGTGGATCTCGAACGGGCCATGCTGCTCGATGCGGCGCATGCCGTCTTCCTTGACGTTGCCGGCGACGATGCCGGAAAAGGCGCGACGCAGGTCCGCGGCCAGCGCATGCGGCGGACGGCCATGGTGCAGATCCAGCGCGGCCATCGCCTCATGGGTCGGCTCGAACGGACGCTGATACTCCAGCGGGATGTCCACCGACCAGTTGAAGTAGAACGCGTCCTTCTGCTCCTTGCGGTGCGTGCGCACGTGCTGGATGCCGGCGGCCATCTTGCGCGCCACCGCCACCGGATCGCCGACCACGATCTCGTAGCGCGAGGTGGCCACCTCGCCCAGGGTCAGGCGCAGGAAGCGGTCGATCTGCTCGAAATACGGCGCGGCGATGGTCGGGCCGGTGAGGATCAGCGGGAACGGCAGGTCGCGGTTCTCCTCGCGCAGCAGGATGCCGAGCAGATACAGGATCTCCTCGGCGGTGCCGACACCGCCGGGGAACACGATGATGCCGTGGCCGATGCGGACGAAGGCCTCCAGGCGCTTCTCGATGTCCGGCATGATCACCAGGTGGTTGACGATCGGGTTCGGCGACTCGGCGGCGATGATGCCCGGCTCGGTCACGCCGATGTAGCGGTTGTCGTGCTTGCGCTGCTTGGCATGGGCGATGGTGGCGCCCTTCATCGGCCCCTTCATCGCGCCCGGGCCGCAACCGGTGCAGATGTCCAGCCCGCGCAGACCCAGCTCGTAGCCGACCTGCTTGGTGTACAGGTACTCGTCGCGCGAGATCGAATGGCCGCCCCAGCACACCACTAGCTTGGGATCGGTCGGCTGCAGGATGCGCGCATTGCGCAACTGGCCGAACACCGCATTGGTGATGCCTTCGCTGGACTGCAGGTCGGTGCTGGATTCGGGGCCCAGCTCGATGGCCATGTAGGCCAGGTCGCGGACCACGGCGAACAGCAGCTCGGCCACGCCATTGATGATCTCGCCGTCGACGAAGGCCATCGCCGGCGCGTTGAGCAGGTCGATGCGCACGCCACGGTCGCGCTGCACCACCTGGATGTCGAAGTCGGGATACAGATCGCGCGCCGCGCGCGGATCGTCCGAGGCGCTGCCGCTGGTCAGCACCGCCAGCGCGCAGCGCCGCAGCAGTTCGTGCAGACCGCCGCTGGAGGCATCGCGCAAGCGCGCCACTTCCACGCGCGAGAGGATGTCCAGGCCGCCGCGCGGGTAGATCCGCGCATCCACTACCGGCAGCGCGCGCGCCGCCGTATTGCTGGTCGTCATATCGAATGTCTTGTCGGTGTCGTCAGCCGGCGACTTTAACGTCAGCCCCCACAAAAAGAAAACGGCCGGGTCGCCCCGGCCGTTTCCAACGCTTCAGCTAGCATGCGCCGCGATCAGAACTGATAGCGGAAGCCCAACTGCATGGACCACTGCGACACACCGATGTTGAAGCCGTCGGCGTCGGCATTGGCGGCCGTCGGCTTGTCGGTGTACAGGGTGTTGTACACGTACTTGCCCTGGTAGATGCCCTGCAGGTTAGCGACGCGAGCATCGGCGTAGAAGCCGTAGTCTTCGATCCGGCCCCACTTCTTGTTCAACAGGTTGCCCACGTTCTGGATATCCAGCCAGATTTCGGACTTGTGGCCCTTGAAGAAGCCCGGCAGCTGCTGGGTGATGCGCACGTCGAAGGTGTTGATCCAGCCGGACCGGAAGCCGTTGGCCGGGGCGTAGCTGCCGGCGTACTTGGCCAGCTGCGGGTTCTTGGCCAGCCAGTCGAAGAACTGCTGCTGCAGCGCCGGGTTGGCGGTGAACGCACCGGTGTTGCTCAGCGTACCGAACAGCACGTCGCCCGGGCCCTTCGGCACGTAGAACAGGTCGTTGGTCGAACGACCGTCGCCGTTGGCGTCGCCGTTGAACACGTAGCTGTACGGACGGCCGCTTCGGCCTTCGTAGACCAGGCCCACGCGGGTCTCGTAGTCGCCGAAGAACATGTGCTTCCAGTCCAGCGAGCCGGAGATCCGGTCCTTGATCTCGTAGCGCGAGGTGTTCTCGGTTTCCGAGTTGGCGTTGAAGGCGTACTGGTAGCCCCAGCCCGAGCTGGCGGTGGAGCTGGTCAGCGAACCGACTTCGGTGGCGTGGGTGTAGGTGTAGCCCAGGGTCCAGGACCAGTCGCCGCCTTCGCTGAACGGCTTGGACAGCGACACGGTGAACTGCTGGGTCTTGCCCTTGTCGGTGTTGTCGATCAGGTAGACGTCGCTATACGCCGGATTGCGGTTGTAGCGATTGTTGCCGGTGGCCCACGGACGACCGGTCTGCGCCGGGTTCCAGTACAGCGCGCGGCCATCCGGACCGTAGTAGGCCGGGCTCGGATCCTGGCCAGGGCTGTTGACGCGACCGATGTTCAGGCTCTTGTAGTACAGGCCGTTGTTGACCTTGGTCACCAGCAGTTCGGCCGAGGCCACGATGCCGTACCACGGCAGTTCGTGATCCAGGGCCAGGTTGGCCTTGTACAGCGACGGCAGCTTGAAGTCGTTGCCGACGAAGCTCACGCCCTGGGTCGCCGAACCGGGACGATTCGGGACCGGCTGGGTATCCTTGTTGGCACTGAACGGCACCGTCGGATCGTACGTGGTCAGGCTATAAGCGTTGTAGTTGAAGCCAGTGTTGGAGTAGCTGTTGCCGATCCACACCTGCGGCGCATCGCCCTGGAACAGGCCCACGCCACCTCGCAGCTGGGTCGGACGGTCGGTGTCGAAGGTGTAGTTGAAGCCGACGCGCGGCTGGATCAGGAAATCGCCGTTGAAGATCTTGCTGTTGTCGTAGCCGAAGTAGGCCTGCGCCGCGGCGTTGTAGGTCGGATCCGGACTCACGCTCGCGCGATCGCCGCGCAGGCCCAGGGTCAGGGTCAGGTTGTTGTTGACGTACCAGGTGTCCTGCACGAACAGGCCGAGGTTGCTGTTCTTGTAGTCGGCCGCGATCGAACCCGGGCTACGCTCCTGGTTGAGCTGGTACGAGCTCCAGCGGCCGCTGGCGAAGTTGTCCAGGCCGAAGAAGGTGTACACGCCCCAGGTGTTGCGGCCGTACAGGTTGTAGATGTCGTTGGTGCTGTAGTCGACGCCGAACTTCAGGTTGTGGTTGTCCAGGGTCAGGGTGCCCGCACCGTAGTAGTTCCAGGTCTTGGTGGTGAGGATGTTGCCCTGCGAGTTGGTCTCGGTGCCCAGGAACAGCACGTCGCCGGTCGGGTTGGCGACAGAACCGTCGAAGTACACGGCGATGCTCGGCGCGTTGGTCGGCACCACGCGGATCGCGGAGTAGTCGCGGTAGGACACCTTGAACTCGGTGGAGAAGTTCTCGGACCAGTCGCTGAACAGCTGGCCGACGTAGCTCTCGACCGACTTCTCGTGCTGGTACCAGTACGAGCTCAGCGAGGCCTGGCTGGAGTTGCCGGCACCATTGATGCGCAGCTTGCTCTGGTCGAGCTTGCTGTAGCGGAAGCTGGCGCGGTGGTTGTCGCTGATGTTCCAGTCGAGCTTGAGCGCGTATTCCTTCAGGTCGGTGTTGCCGTCGCTGTCCAGGGTGCCAGCGTCGAAGCCGTAGTTCTTGGCGATCTGCTGGGCGCGGGTCACGTCGGCCATGCCGTACTTGGCGTTGGCCTTGCCCAGCGCGGTGCTGCCCAGGTCGAGGCCAGGCGCGTCTTGCTGGAACTTCTCGTAATTGGCGAAGAAGAACAGCTTGTCCTTGACGATCGGGCCGCCGAAGGTCGCGCCGTAGGTCTTCTCCTTGGTGAAGCCGTTGAACTTGCTGCCGTCCGGGTTGTCGCCGAACCAGTCGCCATCGCGATAGCTGCCGTACACCGAACCGTGGAACTCGTTGGTACCGGACTTGGTCACCGCGTTGACGGTGGCGCCGGCGGCGCTGGCGATGCTGACGTCGTAGTTGGACAGGTTGACGTCGATGGCTTCGATCGCTTCCATCGACACCGGCTGACGCCGGGTGGTCATGTTGTTGCCTTCCAGGCCGAAGGTGTCGCTGGCCGAGACGCCGTCGATGTTGATCGAGTTGTAGCGCGGGTTCAGGCCGCCGGCGCTGATCGTGCCCGAGGCGCGATCGACGAAGGCCACGCGCGGATCCAGGCGCATGTAGTCCTGGATGTTGCCGTTGATCGACGGCAGCGCTTCGATCTGCTCGCGGCCGACGTTGGTGCCCGACCCCATCTTGGTGGCGCTGAACACTTCCGAGCCGCTGGCGATGGCGACCGCGTTGACCGTCTCCAGCGTGGTCGGCGCAGCCATGTCGCCGGTCAGGTCGGCGTTGATGGTGGCGTTCTGGTTGACGCTCAGGTACACGCCGTCTTCGGTCTTGGTGCCGTCACCCGACTTGGTGATGGTGATGCTGTACGGACCGCCGACGCGCAGGCCGCGCGCGTTGTAGCGACCGGCGGCATCGGTGGTGGCGCGGCTGACCGTGCCCGACTCGACGTGGGTGATGGTCACCTCGGCGCCGGCGACCGGCTGGCCGCCGTGGGTCACCACACCGCCGACACCGGCGGAGGTGCTCTGGGCGAACACCGGCGCCGCGGCCAGCGCCGCAACGAGGCCCAGAGTGAGCTTGGACATCCGCAGACGGGGTTGAATCATTGCAATAGCCTCGATGGAGTTTGACGAAATGCGCATGGCAGGCCGTGCGGGATACGGACGCACGGCCGCGGAATGAGGGGGCTGGTCACCCTTGCCGATTCCCCGCAAGGGTTAACATGAGTTTAACACCATAGGGCCAATTTGTTGCCAAACCGTGACAGCGCGGCACAAGCGGACATCAGAAGACGTCGATCCCAGTCCTGGCGGGCATCGGCGACAACGCCGGGACAGGCACGGAAGGCCGCCCGGGACCGCCGCCGGCCACGTCACCCCCCTCCCCGTGCCGCCTGAAGGGGCCGTAGCAAGCGGCCTGGCGTGCTCGAAGCGAGGCCCGCCCGGGGCCAGCGCCGTCCCCACGGCGCCCCCGACTCGGCCGCGATGCAACCTCAGCCGGCGACCGGCAGCTTCAGATAGGCGCTGAGCCCGTCCAGGAACATCTGCACCGAGATCGCCACCAGCAGCATGCCCATCAGCCGCTCGACCGCGGTCAGCACGCGCATGCCGAGCAGCTTGTACAGCAGCGTGCCGGAGAACAGCAGGGCCGAGGTCGCCAGCCAGGCCAGGATCAGCGCCAGGCTCCACTCGCCCAGCCGGGTCGGCTCGTTGCTGCCCATCAGCATCACCGCGGCCATGCCGGAAGGGCCGGCGACCAGCGGGATGGCCAGCGGCACGATGAAGGGCTCGCCGTCGGGAATTTCGCCCATCAGCCCTTCCGGGCGCGGGAAGATCATGCGGATGCCGATCAGGAACAGCACGATGCCACCGGCGATCGCCACCGACTCCTGACGCAGGTGCATCACTTCCAGGGCGTACTTGCCGCCCCACAGGAAGCCCATCAGCACGCCCAGCGCGATCAGCAGTTCGCGCGCCAACACGACGCGCTGGCGCCGCGCCGGCAGCGGCTTGAGCACGCTGAGGAACACCGGGATGTTGCCCAGCGGGTCGAGGATCAGGAACAGCAGCAGCGCTGCCGACAGGATGGTCATGCCAGGGGATTCCAGATTGCGCCGCGGTGCGCGGCGCCGGCGGGCGACAGCAGGTCGACGCAGGCGCCGGCGTAGCGCGCCGGATCGACCGCGTCGCGGTCTTCTTGATGGGTGTAGGCGCGGGCGCGCAAGGCGGTGCGCATCGGCCCCGGCTGCAGGCCGGACACGCGCACGCGCGAGGCGGCCAGCTCGCCGTGCAGGCTCCCC